>CAZUCH010000056.1:8970-11271 GCA_964619045.1 uncultured Planctomycetales bacterium
ACCGGTTTGTAACCGGTCAAGCAGCGCCGTGCCACTGCTCGTGAGCCAGTAGCCGACGACTGCCCCTCAACCCCACCAACGCCCCTTCTTACGACCTTCACCGCCCGACTGCCCGCTCGGCGCCTCCTTTTCGATGCGCGCGATCAGTTCGGCCGTACTCACGCGGCCGCCGGCCATACGCCGCAGTACCTTGAGCTTCTTCCGCTGCTCGGGCGACAGCCGCGACTCGTCAACCGCGTCATCCGCCACGCTCTCAGTGTCGCCCTGCTCGGGCTCGGGCTCCGCCGCCTCCACGACAGTTGGCCCCAAGTCAACCTCCTCCCCCACCGCCGACGGCTGGGCTCGCTCCGGCTCGCCGTCGACCTCATCCACCTCAACCGACGACTCCACCGACGTGGCGGCAGGCTGCGGCGTCTCAGCTTCCGCCGCCCCCGCTGCATCGTCGCTCGGAGCCTGGGCCCGCTGTTCAAGCTGAGCGATCGTCCCCTCCAACGAACTCCGGTGATCGGTCAGTTCTGCGTCGATTCGGTCCAGTTCGGCCGTTTGCCGCTCCAAGCCGGCTCGGCGCACGTCCAACGAACTCTGGCGAGCCTCCAGCCGCTCTTCATCGCCGCTCAGCACCGTTGCACGCTGCTCGATCTCGCGTGCCCGGGCTTCCAGATCGCTCGCGCGTTTCTTGAGAGCTTCCTCTTGTTCCGTCAACGCGGAAGCCTGACCATCACTCTCCCGCTCTCGCGATTCCCGCTGCTCCCCCATCTGTCGCAGTTTGTCGTCGTCCTTCTGCCACGACGCCAGCCGCTGTTCCAACTCCTCGCAGCGCCCCCGCAACTCAGCCTCGCGCTTCTCCAGTTGGCTCTCGCCGGCGTCAAGGACCGCGACGCGCTCTTCAGTGGCCTGCGTTCGCGCGGCCAGATCCTGCTCGTGCCGCGCCGCATCGGCGTTCGCGGCCGACGCCGCACCGGCCCGTCGAGTCTGCTCCTCTTGCGATTGCTCACGATCGACCAATCTTGCCGCGCTGGCATCCAGCGCCGCCGACTGCTCGTCGATCTCCCTGCGACGCGCGGCCAGCGCCTCCTCAAGCTCGCGCAGTTTGCCGTCTTCGCCTTCCAGCGTCGCTCGGCGCTGCTCGAACTCGCCGCCGCGACGGCTCAGCGCCTGTTCACGATCACGCAACTCGCCGTCTTGATCCTCGAGCGCCGCGCGGCGTTGCTCGAATTCGCCGCTGCGCTGGCTCAGAGCGTGCTCGCGCTCCTGTAACTCGGCCGCGCTGCCGTCTAGCTCGAGGCGGCGTTGTTCAATGTCGCGAGCCCGCTTGGTAAGAGCGTCTGACTGTTGCCGCAGCTCGGCTTCCTCGTGCTGTACGCGGCCCCGCTCGCCATTAGCTTGGTCGGTATGCTCGCCGTGGGTGGTCTCCTCGCGCCGGAGCTGCTGGTGCTCGTCTAGCAGCGCGCCACGCCGCTGCTCGATATTGGCCCCCCGCTCCGCCAACTCGGCTTCCAGTCGACTAAGATCTTCTTGATCGCGCGCCAGCGTTTCGCGCTGCTGCTCAAACTTCGCCCCTCGCGCGGCCAGTTCCCTCTCATGCAAGCTGAGCTGTTCCTGCTCCTGTGCCAGCTCGCCCCGGCGCTTGCCGATATCCCGGCCCCGCGCCGCCAGTTCGGCCTCACGCTGGTGTAGCTCTGCCTCCTGTTTGGCCAGCGCGCCGCGTCCTTCGGCAAAGCCCGCGGACCGCGTCGACAGAGCGGTCTCGCGCTCGCTCAGTTGCTGGTCTTCCTGGTCGACGGCTTGCTGCCATTTGCGCAGCTCCTCCCGCCGCGTGCCCAGTTCCCGCTCGTGTTCGTCGAGCGCCGTGCCCTGTTCGTCAAGCTCCTTGGACCGGGCGGCCAGCCGCTCTCCACGCTGCTCCGATTCCGCCGCAAACTCGTCCAACTCCGCCTGCCGCCGCCTCTGCTCGTCCGACATAGCCTCCAGTTGGCTCTTACGCGCACTTAGCTCGGCGTCCACCCGGTCCAACTTGGCGCTGTCATCGCGCTGACGCTGCTCACGCTTCGCCAACTCAACTGCTTGCTCTTCGGCCGCCACGCGCCGTTGCTCGAGATCGGCGGTCTCCGTCTGGAGCGTCGACTGCATCTCGTCAAGTTCGGCGCATAGATCCCCCACATGCCCCGTGACCATCGACAACCGCGCCGCGAACTCCTCCGCAAAGCCGGAGTTCTCCGAGGACGGCTTGGGGGCCGACGGTTCCCGCGGATCCTTCTCAGTCCGTTTGGCCATTACGAGTTGTCCCTATACATACAGTCG
>CAZUCH010000057.1:0-11063 GCA_964619045.1 uncultured Planctomycetales bacterium
GCTGCCCCTGCGGAGGTCGTAGCGCGTGGCCCGTGGGGTACTGAACCCGGCGCGTTCGGCAAAGTGGACGACGCCTCGCGGCCGGGGCCCATGGACTTCGCCGTCGTCAATGAGACGCTGTATGTCCTGGACCCGGTGAACGAGCGCGTTCAGTTGTTCGGCCTGGATGGCGGTTTCCGGGGCGAGATTCCGATCGGATCGAGCACGGCGGACTTCCTGTGCGTTGACGAACAAGGTCGCGTCACCGTGCTGGACGCATTCGTGCGGCGGGAGCTCATGCAGTTCGCGGCGGACGGGCGGCTGCTTTCACACGCGCGGTTGCCGTCCGGTCTCGAGCTTCCGTCGGCCATCTTCGCCGACGGCGAGCGCGTGTGGGTCGAATCGCGACACAATCGCGTATATGAACTCAGTGTGGCGCAGAGCGAGCCCGGGGCGGTGGCACGTATCACAGAGAGATTGCCCGGCCGGCCGCTGGGGCCGGACCAAGGCACTTGTCACGCCCGCAAGCGCGGTGCCCACGGTGTCGTGTTGCAGCGGGAGTTGAGAAGTGGTGCCGTCGAGCGCCTGGCGCTTGACTATCCGTGCCGGGTGGCATCGATCGTGGCGCTGGAAGCGGACGCCCATGAACGCACGTACCTGGCAGCCTCCCTCCTGGAACCGGGCACGCAGTGGAAAGCGCGAATCGTGGTCGTGGTGGTCACGCCCGATAATACGATCAGCGCGACGATGCAGCTTCCAGACAGCTATGTAACTGATCACTACCGTAAGCTGCTTGTCACGCCTGATGGTGACGTTGTGCAGATGCAGACCACGGAGGAAGAAGTTCGCTTCGTGCGCTGGACGGTCCCGGCAGACGATCAGGGGAGGGACGTGCGATGAACGGCGGCAAGAGCATCTGCGGCGTCCTGGCCCTCGCCCTCACAATGAGCGGCGCCATCGGCCAGGTGCCCTACAAGACCCGCAAGGACATCGTCAGCTACGCCGCCACCGGCATCGGCTCCAACTACGTCTGGGGCGGCGGAAACTGGGATCCCGATGATCGCAGCTTCGGCGGAGCCGATTGCTCGGGCTTTGTCAGCAAGTGCTGGTCAATCTCGAGGTGGAGTCCCTATCGCTACAACCTCCACGGCCCGTCCACCGCCGGCTATATTCAGACGCCGGGCTCATCGTGGGACGAGGTCGATCGCGCCGATCTGCTATATGGCGATGCGATTTGTTATCGGTCTGACGGCAACACCAGCGGGCATACCTACATCTACCTTGCCGGTGATGGCTGGGGCGACCATGAGGTGTATGAGGCACGCGGTACTGCGTACGGCATCGTGCATCGCTGGCGCACCGTGTACAGCGGTGCGGAGGTCACGAAGGGGCTCCGTAACACGCTGCTGATCGAGAACGTGGACGTGACCGAGCATATCGTGGAGGTGGATGACGGCACCCCCTTCTACACCGACGACGGGATGAACGGCAGTTCGGCATACGACAGTCACGCGCTGGGATGCCGGGAAGGGGATTGTCGATACCGCTGGGTCACGGCTGATCGCACCCAAACCTGCACGTTCCGCCCCGTGTTGCCCGAGGCGGGCTGGTACCGGATCTACGTGACCTGCGACGAGGACAGTCCCAACGTGAGCGACGTGGGCGTCACCGTGAACCACGCCTACGGCTCGGACCGCTTCCTGTGGGACCAGGCGGACGCAACCGCACTCAACACGTGGGTGCCCGTCGGGGATCAGAGCTACTACTTCGACGCGGGCAGTGGCGGAACAGTCGTCTGGGACGACTTCGAAGCCTGGCCGACCGACGGAACCTGCGTGTTCCGTGGTGACGCCACGAAGTTCGTCCTCGACAATCGGGTCGAAGTGGACGGCAGCGGCGCTGCACCGGGCAACTTCGCCACGATCCGCGACGCCATTGCCTGGCTCGCGAGTCACGGGTCTGAGGAGCCCGACCTTATCAGCATCACCACTGACTTGGTATTCGAGAGTGGTTGCATCGAGTTGGCGCTACTGGATGACGTGACCATCGACGGTGACGCTGACGAGAACGGCGTACCGGTCACCGTCGTCGTGTCGCCCAGCGTTCCGGCGGACTGGTCGTCAAGTTGTGGCATGTACCTCGACATCCCGATTCAGCACCACTACGCGATCCGGGATCTCGTGCTCGTCCCGTACTACCTCGGCGCGGGATACGGCACCGGCGCTTACGGACTGGTCATTGACGAGCAGAACCCGGCCGGTGACGCATGTGCGTGGACACTGGAACTGGAGAACATCGCGGTGGCCGGCAGCCTGCCGGGCCATGTCGCCACCGACCCGGGCGTGGACACGCGCGCGTCGGCGACCATGTTCGGCCATACGAACGGGAGCTATGGCGCCGCGGTTTTGCAGCGCACGTCCGATTGGGCCGGCGACGACGCTTGTAGGCAGACCGTGACGGCTTCGAACCTTACGATCACGCACAGCGCGACGCGCGGACTGGCCCTGCGGGGTGCGTATACGGACTGGACCATCGACGGCGGCCTGCAATTGACGCTCTGCGGGCAGGAAGCGATCCGCGGCGACGGGCTCGATGATAGCACGCTCACCATTCAGCGCTCGGTTAGCAACGGCGCCAACCTGATCGCGGACAATCTGGGGCACGCACTCGTGAACCAGGGCAGCGGCGGGGAAGCACGGGTCGAGATCGGTGCGTGTGTGATACGCGGCAACGGCGGGAACCAGGGCGGGGCGATCTACTCGTCCGGAGCGACGACGGCTTTGCGCAATTGCTGGGTCATCGGGAATGCGGCTGGCGGGTTCGGCGGCGCCGCCTACGTGATTGGTGGAACGCTCACGGTCCAGAAGTGTACGATCGCGGACAACTCGGCCGGCAACGTCGGCGGCATTTACGCCACCAACGCCGTGCTGAGCGTCAACAATTCAATCGTCTGGGGCAACAGCGGCACGCAACTCGCCGGGGCCACCGAGGTCACGCACAGCGACGTTGAGAGTGGGCACCCTGGAACCTCCAACATCGACGCGCAGCCGAGATTCATAGACGCGCTCGCCGGTGACTACCATCTGCGTCGCGGATCACCCTGCGTCAACGCGGCTGATCCGGCATTTGCCCCGCACGCTGGCGAAGCCGACATCGACGGTGAGCCATGCGTGCAGGCCGGCTTTGCGGACATGGGCGCGGACGAGATCGACTTCTGGGCCGGCGATGCCGACCGGGATGGGGACGTCAACGCGTACGATTGGTTCATCCTGGCCGATTGCCTGGCAGGACCGGAGATGACGCCCACCCCCCCGCCGCCCATGAGCCTCGCCGACTGTCTCATCACGTTCGACTACGATGACGATGGCGATGTGGACCTGGCTGATTCCGCGGACTTCCACTTCCGCGATTCGGATGCGGTCGTGATGAGTGAGATCATTGTCGACAATGCGGACGCCGAGTTCTCGATACTCCTGGGATCGTGGAGCACGGGCGCGTACGGCACCCCGCACGGGGCCGATTACAACTGGGCCTCAGCTACGAGTGGCAGTGCGACCGCCGAAGCGGAGTGGCGCCCCAGCCTGCCGCAGGCTGGGGAGTACCAGGTCTCCATCTGGTACGTGCAGGGGTCGAATCGGACGGACAACGCGCCATTCACAGTCCACCATGCCGGCGGAACGGACACGGTCCTGGTCAACCAACAGGTCAATGGCGAGACCTGGTTCGTGCTGGGCACCTACAGCTTCGCGGCGGACGCCGGCGGATATGTGACGGTGAGCAACGATGCGAATGAGAGCGTCGTCATCGCAGACGCCGTCAAGTTCAGTCGGATCGAATGATCCACGGCGATTCCGCCGAAGACCCCATTCTCAGAAGCACCGTGCAGCAGATACAGGTGGGGCAAGAACCGGCGGCGGGGACCGTTTTGATAGGGCGCCGGTCTGCACGTGTGCCGCACTATGCAGTGTGGCTGCGCACCGTCTACACGGTGCACAGCCACGCTGTGCCATCATGCGACCGCAGTCGCATTGCCCGGTTGTCGCGGCCGTTCCAAGTCTTCGGCCGCAAGTCGTCGCGGCAGTTCTACCGCCGACGGATCATGAGCCCGGCCAGGCCGAGCAACAGCAATGAGGCGGGCTCCGGCACATCAGTGACGCGGACGTTGTCGAACAAACCGAAATTGAGACCGGACGTGTTGAGAGATGCGAAGAAGTCGGCGTAGAACAACGAGATGTTGCCCTCGTAGGTGGCGCCGTTCGATCCATCCGACGTATCGAGGCAATCGATCGTCACGATCCGCAGCGTCGACAGGTCCGGCTTCTGCAGATCGATCGTGACGATGCCGTTCACGTTGGTGAAGATCCAGGTCGCCCACTGGAAACCGGGCGAACCGGCAATGCTGCCACCGGCGCCAGGATCCTGCTCTTGATCTTCCGGCGGCAAAATGCCACCCGGCAGAAAGTCCGCATAGTACAGGTCGCTGCCCTGGCGGGTGCCACCCGCCATGTTCGCGGCGGCGATGAAGAACTGCGGCGGCGACTTAAACGCACGCCAGTCGCTACCCGATCCACCCTCGCCGGTAGCGATGCACTGGGCGCCGCTGGCCACGTCGGCTGTCACACCATCATAACCGATGCCGCCGCCGAGAAACTCGGTCGAACTGCCGGCACCGGCCTCGAAGTTCATCCACGCGTCAAACGTGAGCTGATGGGTGCCGGTGAAGTTCTGGCCGACGGGAAAGGCCGTGAAGTAGTTGCCGGCACCGGCTGTGAGGTTGGCCTCGGCTTTCAGACCCGTGGTCCCTACATCCCCGATCATGCTGTTGGGGGCCTCGGGGATACCATCCGCGGAATAGTTGTAGCCAAACGTCGCCAACACGTCCGCCGACGAGTTGATCCCCCAGTTGGTTCCATCGCTCATCTGATCCGGGCCGTACAAATCGGCGCCTAGCGCGAACTGTCCGATGACGGCCAAAGCCAATACGCCACACATTACACGTAGCTTCATGCTTTTCCTCCTTACCTTTCCAATGACACTTCTCTAAAACCACTTCCCCAGGTTCCAGCAACGATCGCTGGTGCATACGACTTGGCTGCCGCGCAACGCCGCGCAGCGCATCCGGCGAGAACCGGAGACTCTCGCGAGAGGGCTCCCGCCTCCAACCAACCGTTTAAATATACCCGCAGCCACCGCGGGACTCAAGAGGAATCGCAGGATTGTGGTAAAAACCTGCGCACGGGCCCGCACGCCACGGGAAAAGGGGATTCATCGCGTCTGCACACCCGCTATCCGGGCGGGATTCTTGTTGACAATAGGCCGCAGGTGCGGTACTTTCGTCCATTATGTGGTCCCTCCGCATATCTACCGTGGGACCCAATGTCGGACTTCGCCGAGATTGTTCGCATCCGTCTAGCACGCGGCCAGTCCTCGTGTATGGCGATATATGGAGGCAGTGGCATGTCAGTCCGCAACAGCCGCACGCGAGGGTTCACGCTCATTGAGTTATTGGTCGTGGTCGCCATCATTGCTTTGTTGATCTCGATCCTGCTGCCGTCGCTATCGGCGGCGCGCAAAAACACCCGGGGGGTTGTGTGTCGAACGAACGTGCGTACGCTTGCGTCCGCCGCGTACACCTACTCCATTGAGTACGGCGCCTATCCACCCAGCCTTACGAATTACGCCTATTCTGACTCTCCTGCAGTCAGTTCCCAACGCTGGAAAGGTGGCGTCGATTGGCTCGGCGTGGGGGATCAAAGCGGCGCGTATGAGGAGGGCAATGACTGGGATCCACAGTCGGGCAATCCGCCGGGTTTTGATGCCACGCCGAGATTCGGCAAACTCTTCAAATTCGTGAATGACGAGGAGGCCTACCTCTGTCCGTCCGACCCCCCCGCCCCCGGCGCCATGGACCAGACCGATTACCTGGGCGGGGGTGGCAACGGGAGGTTCAGCTACACGATGTTCTCGATGCTCGGCTTGCGGCAGCCTTTTAAGATTCCAGGCCGTCGTGCGGACGTCTCGGGTGCGTCGCGCGGGGGGACGCCCACCGGACGGCGCTTGCGGCCGCCGTCTTTGGCCGGCGTCCCGCTGTTCGTCGAAGAGCATCCTCACAGCCTCAACAATTTCGGTGCAGACGGTCACATGGAGGGGAATTTCAACTTCAACGATCGCGTCGTCTCACGCCATCCGGGGTTCACAAGGCGGCTGGGCCATGACCCCGTTGACGGCAGACTCTGTGAGTTCCAGCAGGGGACCACCAACATCGGCTTTGCTGATGGGCACGTGGACCCGGTCGAGACCAACTTCAAGTTCACCATCGCCGAGGTGATGCCCGAGTCGCTTGGCGGGGAGGGTCTGGGTGGGATTCCTGATTCTGCCGAGGGCCTCTTGTGGTACCATGGCATCGAGTACATGGAGGAAGTGGACGGCGTGCCGAACGTCGTGGTGATAAGATAGCAGCGGGATCGAAGAAAGACCGCGTAACCGCGCGGTGATTGACTTAACTGGACATGAGGGAGTAAAGAAGTGAACACCTTAATGCTACTGGGCCGGCCGCTTGCAGCGGTGGCGGTGTTGCTCTGCGCGTCCGTTGCCGGAGCACAGTTTCCACAGTTGGTTACAGAGTTCGAGGACGACTCGCTGGGTGCGGCGTACCCCTACCAGCAGGGGTCGCTCAGCGATCTGCAGGTCGTGTTCTTCCAGGATCCGGCGGAAGCGGACGTGACCGAGACCGCCGTGCTCACGGACGGCGCTGCTACGGTCCCGCTTGATCCGGAGAACCTGCCTTCTTCGGAAGAGTCGTTCGTCGCGAACTTCACCGGCGATGGTTTCTACGGATCCCATGGCACCGACCAATTCCTGGATATTCGCTTCGAGTGGGCGACTACTGATCCCGGTCGATGGGTGCTGATCGAAACGTTGCAGTCGCCGACGCTGGGCGATCCGTCGCTGCACCTGGGGGGCAAGGTTCGCTTCTACGTAAACATCCCGGACTGCTCCGCGTACGAATTTTCGATGCTGAGCCGGACGCCGGAGATCGGCGTAGCGCTGCTGATTAGCGAGACCGGCCGGGCGCTGCCGCAAGGCTTCCAGGATGTCGACGTGCTGAACGGCTCGTTCGAGTTCGTCGGCGTCTCCGACGTGATCGCCCCTGAGACCGCCAATCCGATCCCAGTTCCGACCACCTTCATTCCGATCACCGACCCGAACTGCACCGGCTCGACGACCGGCCCCTCCGGGGATTGGCGCCTGGTGGAATTCGACCTGGCAGACACCGACGTCGTGGGCTGGACTTACCGGGGTGGTGACGGTGTGCTCGATGCCACCGGCGTCGGCGATGGGGTGAACCGCGGCGTGCTCGCCGGCCTCGTCTTGACTGTGCAAAGCGACGACATCACCAGTCAATATGTCGAGTTCCTCGTCGACGAGATCACGTTCGAAGCCATAGAGACGGAACCCGCGGTCGCCCCGACGATTGTCGGCCCCGTCATCTTCGAAGACACCAGTGTCTTGATCGACAACATCACGCCGCGCGCCACGCAGGTCATCCTCGAGATCGACCGCGATCCGGACGACGATCCAGAAATATTCACCATTTCGGAAACTGTGCCGCAAGTACCCGTACTGAGTGTCACCGGCGAACTTCGCTCGATGAGCATCGCCGTGACGGCCCTGGAAATCGGCGATCGCTTGCGGGCGCGGCAGCAGGTCGGCGCGGACATCAGCGATAACTCGCTGATCGTCACCGTGAATCCGCCGGCGGCTTTCAGCGCCACGCTTTCGTTGGACGAGGACGGCTCGCTCGGTGGGTCGGCGGTCTTCGAGTGGGTGGGCGCGACGTCGGTTGTGGGCCAATCTGGAACGCAGGGCCACCCCGTCATCCCGCGGAACGGCGTTTGGCAGAGGTTGGAATACTCGCTAATCCCGGGCGTTGAGCCAGTCATCCCCTTTGCGGGAGGAAACGGCCAGCTCCAGCCTAACGGCGGGCTGTACAACATCGATGCGATGTTCTTCACGATCGACTCGAGCGAGCCCAGCACCGGGCCTTACGACATCTTCATCGATCACATCTACTACATCGGCCAGAGTGGCGCCGAGGTGCTTATCTCCGACGCGGAATCCGCCAACCCGTTCGCGAACGTTCGCGGGCAGAGCACTTCGATAAACACGACCAGCATTCTCTCGGGGCTGACCAGCTACGACGGGACGCAATCCAATCGACTGGGCTGGGAGTTCCCGGATACGTCGGGGTCGAATACCCACGCCCCGTACCGTCCCCCGGTGACTTTCCCGGATTCGGCGGTGGCGGTCGGCATGTTCCTGCTGGTCGAGGATTCGCGGGATCCCGAGCTGCCGACGCCGGCAGTGGAGACACAGATCATCGGCGCCGCGCCCGCGGTCTACGTGAGCGGCATCGACCCGAGTGCATCGCAGGTCGATCTGCTGATCGATGGCGAGGTGGTCAACAGCGTCGATCCCAACGGCGCCGTCGCAATGAACATCGATCCGCTGACGGCACTGGCGCTCGGCCAGTCGATCTCGGCGCAGATGACAGTTGGTGGGAATCCGAGCAACCTGGCCTACCCGCGAGTCGTGCACGCTCCCGGTCCGCCCGCCGTGCAGGGCCCGCTGGTCGAGACGCAGACCGCCGTGATCGTCACGGGGATCCTCAACGTCGGCAACGCAGTTGCGAATCAGGTCACCCTGTTCTCGGATGGCGCGCCGATCGGTTCCGTCGATCCGGCCGGTCAGGCATCGTGGACGTTTACGCTGAATCCCGGCCTCGTCGCCGGTGAGCAGATTTCCGCCACCCAGACGGTCAACTCGCTCGAGAGCGTCAACTCCGCTCCGGTGGGCGTCGGTACGGGCGAGACGATCTGCGTCTTCATCAACGAGGTCGTCTATGACGACGAGGGTACCGACGATCGCGAGTTCGTCGAGATCTACAACGGCGAGCCGAACCCCGTGGATATTTCGGGCTGGACGTTGCGGGCCTCGGACGACATTGCCCCGCCGCTCGATGACAACCCGGACTACACGATCCCCGCTTCCACGGTTCTGGCCTCGGGCGACTACTACGTGGTCGGTGCGGGCACGGTTCCCAACGTCGACTACATCGTCGGCGTGAACAACCTGTGGGAGAACGACAATGAGGCCATCGAGTTGCTCAACGAAAACGGCGTTGTGGTCGACTCGTTCATCTGCGAGTTGAACAAGGGCGCGATCGCGGTCTCACCGGCCGAGGGCGGATTCTTTGGCAACTTCTCCTCGATCGACGGCACGGAGCAATCGATCTCGCGCTGGTGGGACGGTTATGACACCGACGACAACGGCCGCGACTTCGGCCTGCTGCCGATCACACCGGGCGAGACAAACAACATCGCCAGCTTGGACCCGCTGACGGAGAACTTCTCTGGCGGCCCGGGCTCAGTCGTGCCGAACTTCATCGGCTCATTCGTCAACGTGACGCACATCAACCCGGCGGTTGTTGACACCTACAATCCCAGCGTGATACCCGCCTCGACGCAGGGCGGCAACGCCGCCGTCTGTTGGGATCCGGCCGGGGGTGGCAACCAGGGGGCCTTGATCGACCAAGCCCGCTACAACGTCGCCTTCTCGTGCGAGGTCTACATTGACGCGAGCGGCGAGGCGTTCGATCCGGAGAACGAGACTACGAATGAAAATGAGAACTGGTCGATCGGCCTCGGCACGGTCGCCACGTACCACAACTCGCTCACCGGCAACGGCAACACCGGGCTCATGTGGGAGTTCTTCATCGAGGAAGAGCCCGAGGTCGGCGGTGTCGGCGTGCTCCAGATGCGATTACTCGATCGTAACAACGGCGGCACCGATGGCACCGTGCTGCTCGATGTCCCAGCTGCCGCGATCGCGACACCGGGCTGGCACACACTCAGCATCACGCGCAACTACGAAGAGTTCAGCGCTTCGTTTGACGACACGTATAGCACCAGTGGCACGCTCCCGGCCAACGGCCCCAGCACGGTTCAGATGGGATATCGCGAGTATGTCTCGACCAATACCCTGGCACGCCCGCTGACGATCGACGCGCTGGTCGTGACCGAACCGGTTCCGCCCACGCTCGGTGCGTGTTGCATCGATTGTGGCTGCACGCTGCTGACGGCGGCAACCTGCGGAGCGATCGGCGGCAGCTATGCCGGTGACGACACCGATTGCACCGATGCCGACGAGAGTGGCGTGGCTGATGCGTGCGAAGCCTTGGCGTCACCCGCACCGGTACTCGCGGCGCCGATCTGTGGCGGTGATGTCATCGTCGAAGTCAGTGGTGTCGTGCCGGAGGCGGCTGAAGTCACCATCTATTCGGCGGGTGTCAACCCGATTGCGACGGCTATACCGGCCGGCGCCGAGACGGTCCGCGTGTTCATCTCGCCGCCACTGGCCATCGATGCGCAGATCTCGGCCACCCAGACCGTGGGTGTGTATGAGAGCCTGTTGTCCAACGAGGTCACCGTGGTCGATTGTCCGAACACGTCCTGCCTCGAGACCTTCTTCGATGACTTCGATGTCGACAGCTCCGGTGACTGGTCCGTCGTCACGAGCAGTGAAGACAGCGCGTACCAGTTTGCCTATGACTACAGCGCCGACGGCATCCCGCCGGCGCCAAACGGCAGCGGCACCACGAGCGGCCTGAAGATGGAGGCCAACCTGACCGCCGGCCTAGCCGACTACGTGATTGCCTTGCCAATCGGCATTGCACCCACGGGTGACTACATCGTCGAGGTCGACTACTGGATCAACTATGATCTCGCTGACGCCAATTCGACCGAGTTCATCGGTGGCGGCGTCGGTCATGACGGTGTGACCGCCGAACGCGACGGAGCCCTGTTCATCGTCACCGGTGATGGTGGCTCCGGCTCCGACTACCGCCTGTACAAAGACGGCGACCTCCAGTCTATCGCTGATCCGCAAGAGGGTCCGCAGTACACGATCGCGTCGCTGAACAACTCGGATCCGGTCATTAGCGCGACCTTCCCGGGTCAGACGCCCCCCGCGGCGCAAGGCCAAACCGGCGCCGCCCCGGATGGAACGCAGGCGTTTGCCTGGCA
>CAZUCH010000058.1:0-10971 GCA_964619045.1 uncultured Planctomycetales bacterium
CAGTGCGCAAACGCGGCCGGCTCGAAACTCATCGGCTGATTGTGCGTGGCGTGCGCCCCGACGTCAATACGACAGTCTGGGTGCCCCGCCCTCTGCCCCGCCCTCTGCCCAGTCCTCTGCCCCGTCCTCTGTGGGACCGGTTTTCAACCGGTCAGACTGGGGTACCCGCTCTTGAGCGCGGCGGAAGGGCGGGGGGCTGGCGCGGCGACACATCAGGCCATGTTCGGGCTCTCGCCCCAGCGCAGCTTGCGCCGCAGAGCGTGCCACTCCGAGCGGCGAGGATTGCGCACCAGCAGAAAATCCGCCTCGTAACGCGTAATCACGATCCGATCGCTGGCCTGAAACGGCTGCATCACGCGGCCGTCAATGGCTACGGTCGTTCCCTCGTTCGCCTGGCTGAGCCGCACAACGATACGCCGCCCCGCGTCCATCACCAATGGACGAAAGGCCAGCGTCTGCGGGCAGATCGGCGTCAGAATGAACGCCGCGCCCGTCGGTTCCAGAATCGGACCCCCGGCCGCCAGGTTGTGGGCAGTTGAGCCCGACGGCGTGGCCATGATCAAGCCGTCCCCGCGAATGCTCGTCACCTCCGTGCCATCCGCCTCGACGACCATTTGGATCATATGAAATGGCCGGCCCGCCAGAATCACGCAGTCGTTTATCGCCGGCGACCGATGACACCGGCCGTCCACATGCTCCAGCGCGACGTCCATCATCACGCGCCGCGTAACCGGCAACTCGCCGCCAAAGAGGAAATCTCCCTCGCGCTCCAACTCCTCGATCGTGAAGTCGGCCAGGTAGCCCAACTTGCCCAGGTTGATACCGACAATCGGAATCTGATGCACACCCAGATTGTGTGCGGCAGTGATCAGGGTGCCGTCTCCGCCCAGCACTACCAGCATGTCAGGTCGAGCCGCCAGGGCTCGCTTGCTGCCATACGTGATCTCGCTGAACACGACCTCGGCACGCGCCGCGAACCACCGTGACGCCCGCACCAGCGTTTCCTCGGCGGTCGGCTTGTCCGGCGAGCCAATCAACGCCACACGCCGCATCGGCCGCACAACCGTGTCCGCGGGATTGCTGGAGCACATCATAATGCTTGCTCATCTTGTTTGGGGCCACACTATTCACCGGCAATACCGGTCGCCGACACGCAGAACGACTGGTGCGTAAAGACGCACCCGGCTGGCCGAGGTTCGGCATGCCGACTCGAGAAGCCGACGGCATGACACCCGGCACATAGTATAACGCATGCACCACACGAGCACCCAAGTCGAATCACGCCAAGCAGGGTGCTTTCCGACCACGGCCAAAACCGCGATAATGCCGGGTCGCACACAGTTGCTCGGCCTATGCCGCACTCCGCATAGGCCATAGACGAGGCTGACCTTGGATTTCGACCTACTGGCAACCGATCTGGACGGCACACTGCTGAATACGCGGCACGAGTTGCCGGCTGAGAACCGCGCCGCGCTGCACAGGGCACACGCCGCCGGCCTCAAGATCGTCCTGTGTACTGGCCGCTCGTTTACCGAGACCCGGCGCATCATCGCCGACATCGGGCTCGATCTCGACGCCACCGTGACTGTTTTTGGCGCCCTCGTAACCGACGTCGCCAGCGGGCGTACGCTTGAACGGACGCCGATTCCGATCGAGGCAGCCCAGGCCGCCATCTGCTGGCTCAACGAATCTGAATACGGCTACCCCGTCCTCTGGCTGACGGACCCCAACGAAGCCGGTGGTGATGGCTACTTGCTGGCGGGGCCCAATCGTCACGAGGCCGTGGACCGCTGGTTGGAGCGCTCGAGCTGCGTTGTCGCGGAGGTCGAGCATCTGCCCGATGACTGTGCCGCCCCCCTGCGGCTGTCCATTATCGACGACGGCGAAATCCTCGACGATGTCTCGGTCCGCTTTCGCGGGCACTTTGACGGCCGTCTCACCCACAACGTGCTTCATGCCCCGCCATACAACCTGTCACTGATCGAGGTTTTTGCCCCCCAGGTCAACAAGTGGCTCGGCATACAATCACTCTGCCGGCGATGGAGCATCGATCCACGCCGGACGGTCGCGGTCGGCGACGACATCAACGATGTCGATATGCTCCGCCACGCCGGGCTGGGAGTCGCGGTGGCCAACGCCAGGCCGTCCGTACACGCGGTCGCCGACCGCACCACGGCCAGCAACGACGAGTGCGGCGTGGCGAGGTTGATCGACGAGTTGCTCGGGGCTTGAGAGCGAGGATCGCATGGCACGCTACGCCCGTCTAGAAGTAACGCTGATCACGGCCATCGGAACACTCGCCACCGCCATCGTCGCCTGGTGGCTGGGCTGGTGGGCCCTGTTGCCCGCCGTGCTGGCAATGGCGGCGCTCGCGTTCTACCGTGATCCGCCGCGCCGCGTGCCCGAAGGCGACAACCTCATCCTGGCACCGGCCGACGGCAAAATCGTCGATATCGCACGTGCCCTGGACGGTCCCGACGGCAAGCCCACCCTGCGCATCCGGATTTTCCTGAGCGTCTTCAACGTACACCTGAACCGCAGCCCCTGCCGTGGCCGCGTCACAAATGTCGAGTATCGGCCCGGTAAGTTCCTCAACGCCCTGCGCCCCGAAGCCGACGAACTGAACGAATGCAACACCATAACGCTCGACCCCGCCGACCCGATTCCCGGGCCTATCCGCGTTCGACAGATCTCCGGCGTACTGGCGAAACGCATCGTCTGTGCGGTCGCCGGCGGGGCCAACTTGGCCGCCGGCCAGCGCTACGGCATGATAAAGCTCGGATCGCGCACCGAGATCACGCTACCCGAGGATCCGGGCTGGGAACTGCTGGTCGGCAAGGGCGACAAAACGCGCGCCGGACGGACCATTCTGGCCCGCCTGAAACACCCAACGGCGGTAGCAACCTCCGCCGCTCCGCAAGCCTCTACTCAGGCAACCGCCGACCCGGATTCCGACCCGGCCTAGGCGCCACAAGTCACGTCAGGGCATAGAATGCGGCTTGCTAGTGCAAGAATCCCTTCTCGCACCTGACGAATGGCAGGATGTGATGATCACCGACCAGGAGAAAACCTCGCCGCCCGTGATCGAGCCGTCGCCGTTGCCGCCGCCGCGTCTGATCGGCATCAGCCTGCTGCCGGCTGCCGCCACATTGGGCAATCTGCTGTGCGGCGTGGCGGCCATTTTCTGCTGCCTGTTGGCGATGCGGGCCGAGTATGGCCAGACGATCGACATCCACCCGCGCCTGGAGAGGCTTTTTCACACGCACATTGCCGCCGGCGCCTATCTGATCGTCCTGGCGATGATATTCGACGCACTCGATGGCCGGTTGGCACGCATCACACGCCGGACGAGCGAATTCGGCGCCCAATTGGACTCGATCTCCGACATCGTCAGCTTCGGCCTCGCACCAACCATCCTGTTCATCTCCCTGCTGCTGCGTCCTCAGCTAGGGGCGGGCGAACAGCCCGAGGTGTCATCGCTGCAACTGCGCGTCGGCCTGCTGTGCGCCGTGGTCTATGTGAGCTGCGCCGCGATTCGGCTGGCCCGCTACAACGCGGAGAATGTGAAGTCCGAGGGTGCTCAACGAGCCTTCTCGGGCCTGCCGAGCCCGGGAGCCGCGGCCGCCGTTGTCGCGCTGCTCGCGCTGCACGAGAACCTCCGGCAAACCGGTTTCTCCGGCTGGGGTGTGGACTGGGCCAACGTGTTACGCTGGGGCATGGCAGCCACCGCTCTCACGGTCGGGCTGCTGATGGTCAGCCGGCTCGACTACATGCACGTGTTCAATGTTTACGTCCGCCGAAAGCGCCCCCCGTCGCACTTGGTTTGGCTGGTCGTGATCCTCGGCATCGGCTGGTTCTCGTTCGAGTGGCTGCTGGTTGTGGTGGCATTCGGGTACCTGATCAGCGGGCTCGTAACCAACCTCGCACGCCGTGGGCAGACCGACGGCGCATCCGAGCCGGCAGTCGAGTTCGAGGAGGAGTAGGGCGGTCGCCACAACGTCATGAACGCCGATCTGCAAGCGAAATACGATGCCCTGACGAAGCGATTGCGCGAACTGGGTCGGACTCTGGTCGCATTCTCCGGCGGAGTCGACAGCGCGCTGCTGCTGTTGGTGGCCCGGCGCGAGCTGGGGCGCGAGAATGTTCTGGCCGTCACGGGCCGCGGCCCCAGCTTCCCGAGCGCCGATCTTGGCGCCGTCAGATCCCTGGTTGACGAGATCGGGACCGCGCACGAGTTCCTTGACACGGGCGAGTTCGACGACCCGCGCTACCTCGCCAATCCGGTCAATCGCTGCTACTTCTGCCGCCACGACCTGTACTCCAAGCTCACTCTGCTGGCGGCCGAGCGCGGCCTGGGAACTGTCCTCAGCGGCGCCAACGCCGACGATTTGCGGGACTTTCGCCCGGGCATGAGAGCGGCGACCGAGCTCGGAGTCGTCTCTCCGCTGATCGAGGCCGGCCTGGGCAAGTCGGAACTGCGGGCCTTGGCCGCCGAGCTGGGTCTGACGATCCACGACAAGCCGGCTTCGCCGTGTCTCTCGTCGCGCGTCCCGTACGGTCAATCCATCACGCCGGAGAAGCTGCGCGTTATCGATGAGGCGGAAACCTACCTGCGAGAGCAGGGCTTTCGCCAATGCCGTGTGCGGCACCACGACCAGTTGGCCCGCATCGAGGTTCCGGCCTCGGAGATAGACCGCTTCGCCGACCACGATCTGCGTGGCCGTGTCGATAAGCGCTTGCGCGAGCTGGGTTTCCAGTACGTAACACTCGATCTGCGCGGCTTCCGCTCGGGTAGTCTGAACGAGACACTCCCGACCATGCAGTAGGCACTTCCGCCGAGACCACCTGAAGCGTCCGGCTGGTCCGCCGGTGCTCTTCTCTTGCGCCCGCGATTCAGGGTAAACTGGCGGTTTTCGACCTGACCGCGGCGCGGCGATCGTCGGCCCGGGAAACGCGACGTATTGGTGTTAGACAGCGAATGAGCATCCCCAGTGAAATCCTCAAGAAGGTCCGGCGCATTCAGATCGCCACTTCGGCGCTTGTGAGCGACATGTTCGCCGGGCAGTATCACTCGGCCTTCAAGGGACTCGGGATGGAGTTCGAGGAGGTGCGCGAGTACCAGCCCGGCGACGACGTGCGGACCATAGACTGGAACGTCACCGCCCGCACCGGTCACCCGTTCATCAAGCGCTTTCGCGAGGAACGCGAGCTGACCGTCGTGCTGCTGGTCGACGTCAGCGCCTCGCAGGACTTCGGCACGCGCGACCAGCTCAAGAGCGAGCTGGTCACCGAGCTGGGAGCCACGTTGGCCTTCTCGGCGATCCAGAACAACGACAAGGTCGGGCTGATCCTCTTCACCGACCGCATCGAGCGCTTCGTCCCGGCCCGCAAGGGCACGCGCCACGTTCTCCGCGTCGTGCGCGAGCTGCTCTACCACGAGCCCCAGGGCCGCCAAACCGACGTTGCCGGGGCGCTCGACTACTTGGCCCGCGTTCTGCAACGCCGGGCCGTGGTCTTTCTGATCAGCGATTTCCAGACGCCGGATTTCACCAGGGCGCTGCGAACCGTCCGTCACCGCCATGATCTGATCCCGATCATGGTCCGCGACGAGCGCGAGGGCCACATGCCGCCGGTCGGCTACGTCGAGTTGCTGGATCCCGAGACCGGGCAGCAGCTTCTGGTGAACACCAGTTCACGCGGCTTCCGCCGGCGGTTCGCTGAGTTCGCCGGTCGCGGGCATGAGGCCCTCAAGGCTGAATTCCGCCGCCTGCGCATTGACGCAATCGAGGTCGAGACCGGCAAGTCGTTCGTCGAACCTCTCACGACCTTCTTCCGCCGGCGGGGGAAGCGGCGATGAGTAGAGCCCATCCCGGCACCCATAGCACCTCTGCCGTGAGCCTCACTCTCATTGCCGCCCTGCTCATCTGTGGCTGCGGCGACCAGTCCGCGCCCACCGCCGACGTCCTCACCGCCGCCGTCGAACGAGGCCCGCTCAGCTTTACCGTCGAGGTCGGCCCGGCTCAGGTCCGCGTCGGCGACACGATCACCGTCAGCCTCCGCGTCGAAACGCCAACCGGCTACGACGTGCGCTTCCCGACAGCGGACGACTTCGGCGACCTCCAGGCCCGATCTGACGAGGATCAGGCCCCGCGACCCGGCCCGACCGGCATCGTCTGGCGACGAGCCTTCACCGTCGAGCCGCTCGTCTCCGGCCCGCTGGAGATTCCCCCGCTCGTCGTGGCCTACCGCCCACCGGCGACCGATGGCGACGACACCTTCGAGAACGAGCTGGTTACCAACACGCTCACGCTCGAAGTCGGCTCGGCCTTGACCGACGAGGACCAGCCCGCTCAACCACGCGACATTACAGGCGCACTTTTGCCGCCCAAGCCGCCCTGGCCACTGTGGCTCTGGGCGGTCGTAATCGCGTCATCCCTGGCGGCCCTGGCGAGCATCGTGGTCGCAATCCACCTCATCCGCCGGCGGCTCTCCCGCCCCCCGCCGCCCATTCTGCCGGAAGTCTGGGCGCTGCGCGTTCTGGCCGAGTTGGAGCGCGAGAACTGGTTCGACCGGCACGGCCCCCGCGAATACTACTATCGCCTGACTGGCGTCGTCCGCGAGTACATCGAGCGCAAGTTCGCGTTGGCGGCGCCCGAGATGACCACCGAGGAGTTCCTGACGATGCTGGCCCGCGACCGGCACAGCCTGCCCTACGACTCTGAGCGCCTGCGTGCTTTTCTGGAGGCCTGCGACTACGTCAAATACGCCGCTCTGCACCCCGGCCGAGAAGATGCGGACGGCGTCCTCGCGACCGCCCGAGCCTTCGTCAACGCCACTGCGGCCAGCGCGGGAGGCTCGGCGGCATGACCCACACGCATCTGCCACTGACGCCCGACTGGCTACTCTGGCCACAGCCGTGGGTCTGGACCCTGGTGCTATTGGCATTGATCCCGCTCTGGTGGGTGCTCTGGCTGCGCCCCAGTCGCCGGCCCGTGATTCGTTTTTCCGGGCTGCACGTTCTGCGCGCCGCCGGCGGCGCTTGGCAGCGTTACCCGCGCTTGCTTCTGCCCACACTGCGTAGCGCCGCCCTGATCTGTCTGATCATCGCCGTCGCGCGCCCGCAAACGCCCAACGAATCACGCCGCGTAATGGTCGAGGGCATCGCTATCCAGATGGTGGTCGATGTCTCCGGCAGCATGATGGATCTGGATCTTTCGCCGCGCGGAAAGCGCATGACTCGGCTGGACGTGGTCAAGGACGTCTTCGAGCGCTTCGTAGTCGGTGACGACGATTTGCCCGGACGCCCCGACGACCTGATCGGCATGATCCACTTCGGTCAATACGCCGACAGCGTCTGCCCGCTAACCCTCGACCGCGACGCCCTGCTGGACGTCCTGCGACGGACCGAGATTGCCGTCGACCGCTTTGGCCGCCCACGCGAGGAGGCTCAGAGGACCGCCATCGGCGACGGACTCGCATTGGCTGTCGAACGACTCAAGGATCTCAAGCGCACCACCGGCTCCGGGCAGCAACTCGTCATCACCAGCCGCGTCGTTATCCTGCTGACCGACGGCGAGAACAACGCCGGCATGATCACCCCCGCCGAAGCCGGCGAATTGGCCGCGACCTTCGGCATCAAGGTCTACACCATCATGGCCGGCACCGGCGAGCGGCTCGCTTTCGGCACGCACCGCCCTATCGACGACAGCGAATTGCGTCACATCGCTGAAGTCACCGGCGGCCGGCACTTCACCGCCCGCAACCGCGACAGCCTCCAGCAGGTGTACGCCGAAATCGACGAGCTGGAACGCACGCGCACCGAAGAACACAGCTACGTCGAATGGGGTGAGTTGTCATGGGCCTGGCTGCTGGGGGCCTTCTTGTGCCTCGGCATCCAGACGCTGTTCGACTCCACCTGGCTGAGGAAGATCCCATGACCAACCTCAACTTCGACGACCTCCGCTGGCTGCACTTGCTGTGGGCCGTTCTGGCAACCACCTTGGTTGGCCTCTTCGGCGTCTGGGCCCGACGTCGGGCTCTGCGCCGCTTCGCCACGACCACGCTGCTCCCGCGTCTGACGGCACCCGCCGGCTGGGCACGCCCGATTATCAGGCTGACGCTGATCGTCGTCGCGCTGTGCGCCCTCGTGGCGGCCCTGATCGGCCCCCGGTGGGGGGAGCAGACGCAATCCATGTTCCGGCGCAACATCGACATCATGATCCTGCTCGACGTCTCACGCTCGATGCTCGCCGAGGACATCGCCCCCAATCGGCTGGAGCGCGCCAAGCTCGCGATCCGCGACGACCTGCTGCCCTCACTCGGCGGCGATCGCATCGGCCTGATCACTTTCGCTGGTCAGACCGCCGTCGCGTGCCCGCTGACCACCGACTACGGCTTCTTTCGCCTGGCCCTCGACGATGTCACGACCCGCAGCGCGGCGCGCGGCGGCACGCTCATCGGCGACGCCATCCGCAAGGCCGGCGAACTCTCCGCCAAGGACGATGTCGACACGCACCGCATCATCGTGCTCATCACCGACGGCGAGGACCACGAGAGCTTTCCCGTCGAAGCCGCCGCCGGCGTCTGGAAAGACCAGCACATCCCGGTCATCGCCCTGGCGCTCGGCGATTCCGAACAAGGAGCCCGCATCCCCATCGCCGGCTCCCACGGACGCGAGTACGTCACCCAGGGCGGCGAGTATCACTGGAGCAAGGCCGACTTCGCGGCTCTGGAGAAGGTCGCCAGAGCCTCCAGCCAAGGCGTGTTCGTCGCCGTCGGCACGAGCAATTTCGACCTCGGCGCGATCTACCGCCAAGTCGCCCAGGGCGTCCGTTTTGACGAAGACCAGGAGGAGCGGCACGCTCGCCAGCCGACACGCTACCACCCCTTCGCACTGCTGGCGTTACTGCTCGTGCTGGTCGATTCGTTCTTGCGCGCCGCCCCAGCGGCCGCAAACGGTGGCCAACACGTGGCGGCCGACCCCCGAGTCGGCCGTCCCCAACCGGAGAGAATCGAATGATGCGCTCGCTACGACTGCTATTCGGCACCTCGCTGCTGGCGCTCTCGGCGGCCGGACTGGCTGATGCCCCCGCTGACAACGTTGGTGCCTCTCCCCGCACGCTGATCGAACAAGGCAACGCGCTCTACGCCGACGGCCGATATGCCGAAGCTCTCGAAACCTACGATCAGGCCGCCGAAACGGCCGACGCCGGCGACGTGGCGGACCTGCTGCACAACCGTGCAGCGACCTACTTCAAGCTCGGCCAGATCGACGACGCGCGTGAGCTTTGGGCCCGCGCCAGGCCGCTGGTGGACTCCGGCTTCGAGGCTCGGGCGCGCTATAACCTCGGCAACTGCGACTACGCCGACGCCCTGGCCGCGACTCAGGAACAACAACCCGATCCCCAGAAGACCATGAACCTCCTCAACCAGGCGGCCGAGCAGTATCGCGCCGCTCTGGGTCTCGACCCCACCCTCGACGACGCGCGCGCCAACCTCGAGTTGGCCCACATTCTCAGGCGCCAAATCGAAGAGCAGATGCAGAACCAGCCGCAGTCGCAACCTTCCAGCGACCAATCACAACAAGACGATCAGAGCGAGCAGGACGGCCAGAGTGAAGAGGGGCAGCAGCAGCCGTCCAGTCAACCAGCTTCCCAGCAGTCGCAGAGCCAGCCCTCGGAGTCCGATCAGCAGCAACAGCCTCAGACCCAGCCCGCCGATCAGGAGGATTCCCAGCAAGAGCCTGGGGAGGATGAGCAGCAGCAAGATGGGGAAGAAGAGGAAACCCCCGATTCGGAAGACGAGCAGCAACAACAGGAGCAGGAGCAAGAAGTCAGCGCCGCCGAGTCACAGCCCTCCGACGCCGACCCTCAGTCGGGTCAACAGGCCATCACGATGACCCGCGAACAGGCTGAACGCCTGCTCCAGAAGGTGCGCGACGCGGAGAAAGCCCGCCGCGAAGCCCTCGCCCGCCGCCGCGCTCAACGCCAGGAACCGGTCGAGCGTGACTGGTAGCGCGCGATCGCGGCTCCGTAGCGGCCGACCTCCGAGTCGGCCGTAGTCAATCAGAACCCCGAGCGTAAGCGAGCGGGCCGGGTGGGTGCCCCAAATCTCCAGACTTGTGGTCTCGATTGATATCCGAGAGCCGACGGCTGAAGGTCGATGGCTCATACCTACTCCGCCGCTTGTTCCCCGGGAGGCGTTTCGGGCAGTTCTCCCAGCACCACCAGTGCGAGCCAGGCGGCCTTCTGCTCGGCGTCCTTCTTGTTCGGACCCCAGGCGCTCGGCAATTGCCGGCCGCCGATGGAAACCGCGATTTCGAAGCACTTCGAGTGATCCGGCCCCTTCTCGTCGAGCAACTCGTACGCCGGCGTGGCGCCCATTTCTCGCTGGGCCCACTGCTGCAACTGCGATTTGAAGTTGAAGTGATGCTGCGACTCCATGGCACGGTCGATCTCGTCTCCCATGTGATGCAGAATGAAATCACGGGCCGGTTCGAGCCCGCCATCGAGGTAGATGGCCGCAATCACGGCTTCGAGCGTGCCGGCTGCGAGCGATCCGGGCAAATCGTGGCCTATCTCCATCCCCTGCCCCAAGACCAGCCCTTCGGTCAGCCGCAGCTCTTGCGCCACGAGCGCGCAACAGCGCCGCGAGACCACCGCCGACTTGATCTTGGTCATCTCGCCCTCGAGCGCGTTAGGCAGCCGCTCGTATAGCGCGTGACACACGACCAGGCCCAAGACCGAATCGCCGAGGAACTCCATCCGCTCGTTGCTGTCGATCCGATGATCGGCCGACGACGCATGGCGCAGGGCAAACCGCAGAAGATCGGCGTCTTCGAACCGGTAACCGATACGCTGTTGATAATCTTCCAGAACCTCGTCCGGCGGCATACAGTTCGTCCCTGCCGACCGGCCAGCGGCGCAAGACGCCCTCAGCGAGCGGCTTGCGCGGACAGCCAATCCAGTTGCC
>CAZUCH010000059.1:0-10914 GCA_964619045.1 uncultured Planctomycetales bacterium
GGCACGTATATTCTGCATCTTTTCACCACACCCCGAAGGTTCGACTCCGGATGGCCTTGATTACACAAAGTAACTGGGTAAGACGACGCCATCCACTCATTATCGGCACAACTGATCAGCCAAAACCAGCCGCGAGCGCGGCCGCAGGCTACTCTACAGGCCCACGACCTCCGATACCCGTCCCGCCAACTCCAGCGCCGCCGACTCGTCCTCGGCTTCCGCGATGATTCGCACAATCGGCTCGGTATTCGACGCTCGCAGGTGGACCCACCCTTGCTCGAAATCCACGCGTACGCCGTCGGCGGTGTTGGGATTGCGCTCGGCGAATTTCGCCGCAACCGCTTCCACGGCCTCGTCGATGCGGTCGCGGGCCATCTCATGCTTCTGCTTGACCTGCACGTAGTGTGGCAGGTCGGCAACCAGCTCGCTGATCGTCTTTCCGGTCGTCGCCAGCAGTTGCAGCACCAGGCTGATGGCCGAGAGGCTGTCGCGGACGTAGCACACGCGCGGATCGATCACGCCGCCGTTGCCCTCGCCACCCAGAACGCACTTGTTGGCGATCATACTGTGGGCCACGTTAGATTCCCCAACGGGAGCGCGCACGACGCGTGTGTCATACCGGGCCGCGACGTCATCGATCATGCGTGAGGTGCTCAGATTGGCGGCTACCGGCCCCGGTCTTCGTGCCAGGACGAACTGGGCCGCAAGTACCAGCGTGTATTCCTCCCCAATGTACTGCCCCTGTTCATCAACGATCGCCAGGCGGTCGGCGTCGGGATCCTGGGCGAAGCCGATGGCGGCCCCGGAATCGCGCACGGCGCGGCATAGGTCAGTCAGGTTGTCCCGAGTCGGTTCCGGCTTGTGGGCGAACAAGCCCGTTGGATCCCCGTTGAGGTGCTCGAGCTGACACCCAAACGCATTCAGCAGCAGCGGCGTGTGCTCGCAGCCGGCTCCGTTGATGCTGTCGAGCACCACACGCATCCCACGGAGGGGGGCCAAATCGACCTCGCAGCCGGCCCGCACCGCCGCCACGTGACGTTGGCCAGACTCGGAGTCCACCGTCAGTGGGGCGAAATCGGTGGTGATGTGGTGAAACTCGCGGGTGGATCGGATGTCGGCGATTGCGCGGGCCCGGGCGGGGTCCGGCGCGACGCCGATGTCGTCGAGGAACTTCAGCCCGTTCCACTCGTCGGGATTGTGGCTGGCGGTGATTATCATTCCGCCCGCGTACCCGCCGTCGCGGATGGCCCGCCCGACGGTTGGGGTCATTACGAGCCCGAGATCCGTGACCTGGCAGCCGGTGGCAATCAGGCCGGCGACCGCGGCCGAGGCGAACATCTGCCCGCTGGGGCGTGAGTCGCGTGCCAGAACGACGCGGCCTCCGCCCAGTAACGTCCCATATGCCTGTGCGAACTCGGTCGCCACGGTGGGGGTGAGAGTCTGCCCCACGATCCCGCGGATCCCGGATACGCCGACCATCAGTGCCATCCAGCCAACCTCCTGTGCTCCGATGGGTCTATTATCTTGTGTCTGCCGCAGTCGCCGGATAAGCTGGCCATGTTAGCGCGGTCTCGACTGACGAAGCCGCACAGTATGACGTCCCGCAGTGTGACCGCAAGCCGACAAGGAGTATCGTTATGTCACGCACGACTCTGACTCGCCTGGTAGTGCTGATCATCCCCCTGACCCTCGTTGGCGGCTGCCCCGGCATCTCGATCGACCTGGGAGACAGCACATTGACCATTCCGGGCTTGACGCCCCGGACCGTCACCCTCCAGGTTCTCAACGACACCGATTTCGAGGTCGCTCCGCACATCGTCTTCGGCGCTGACACGGGCTTCTGGGATCGCCTGACCGGATCGACAGATGAACTGGCGCCGAGCATCCTCACGCCCGGCGAGTTCATCGAGTACAACATGGACTGCGACGAGCTGGGCACCGTCTACAGCGATCGTGCCGCCCAGTTCCTCCTCGTCCTCAACATCGGCCAGGCCGACGAGACACGCACGCTCGAACGCGAAGAGGACTTCGATTGCGGAGACACGATCCTGTTTGAGTTCGTCGGCAACCACGACGCCTTCGGCGTGATCGTCTCGATCAACGGCGTGGTCGTGGACTAGCGCCGGCGGGGGGCAATTCCCACTCAATTCCCACCTTCCTCGGGGGCGATTTTGGCCTGCGCGGGCCGAAAAAACGCGCCCCCAGCCCCTCGGCACGGACCGTCTGACAGCATCCTCATTGTTATGAGACCGTCGGGCCCCGGCGATCGTATATTTTTGTTTACAAAGGACTTGTGGCCGCCTAGAATTGCCCGCAGTGAGGAGTGAAAGAGGTTGGCGGTTCCGCCGGCCCCTACAGGTCATAAGTGAATACTCGTGTAACGGTGGCGCAAAGAAGCAACATGCGGGCACCCTGACTCGGGCTCTGCCTGCGCCATGTTCCGTACCTATGCTTGGAGGGCAAGCGACGTGGGTGCAGCGCGCGCAACAGATGTCTTCGTGGACGTATGCACGCAGCGGGACTACCTCTCGCCAGAGGGTGCTCGCCCCAGCGTGAATGCCTCGGAGGTTCTCCCGCGTCTTCGGCATCTGATGGCCTTCGCTCGCTGGGCTCATATACCGACACTATCGTGCGTTGACGCTCGCCGGCCGAGTCAGGTGCATGGCATGTCGAATCCTGATTGTGTGATCGGCACGCACGGTCAGACCAAGGTGGCTTTCAGCCTGCTGCCCGACCACGTGTGCATCGATTCGGACAATTGCCTGTGTGTTTCGCTGGACGTCTTGAGGAATCACCAGCAGGCGATCCTCGCCAAGGAGTACCACGACCCATTCAGCAATCCGAAGCTCGACCGACTACTCACGGAGATGCCGACCCGGCGCTTCGTGGTCTTTGGAGTGTCGCTCGAGGCCTCCATCCGCCTCTTGGCGCTGGGTCTGTTGTTGCGCCATCGACAAGTCGTGGTCGTGCGCGATGCCTGCGGCTGGTGGAACGACGAGGATGGCGAGATGGCGGCGCGGAAATTGTTGGCCAAGGGTTGCCGGTTCCTAAACACAGAGGAACTGGTGGAGCAGGCCCTCCGACGACACCGGCGTAACGGCTCCGCTCGCCCGTATCGAAGCCGCTCGGTTGCCTGAGTGATGGTGGGGGTGCGGAGGGGGGATAGTCGTGCGTGGGGACGCCGGCCCATAGCCTAATATGGCTCCCGGGCTGCCGACGAAACGTTGTGGCCGGCGTCCCCATTGGATTCACCCCGTTTTCTCCAACATATCGAGGCCGGACTGGCGTGTCTTGCCCGTGGCCGTTGGCCAGTGGGCGGGCGCGGCCGTATCATTGCGGGCATGTCGCTGCCATTAGTAGTAATCATCGGTCGTCCCAACGTCGGCAAGAGTTCGTTGCTCAACGCCCTGGCCCGCGAGCGCATCAGCATCGTGGACCCGCGCTCGGGCATCACGCGCGACCGCGTTTCGGTCATCATGGAGCACGAGGAATCGTACTTCGAACTGGTCGACACCGGCGGAATCGGGATCGTCGACGACGACAGCCTCGAAGAGCACGTCGAGGGCCAGATCCAGTTCGCCATCGAGCGCGCCGACGCCATCCTGTTCGTGGTCGACATCGAAGCCGGCATTACCGCGCTGGATCAGGTCGTCGCCCAGCGGTTGCGCCGCACGGACAAGCCCGTCATCGTAGTGGCCAACAAGACCGACGACGTCAAACGCGAGGCGCTGGCCGGCGAGTTCGTGCGTCTGGGACATGGCCAGCCCGTGTGCGTGTCGGCCATCCACGGTCGCGGCCGTAACGAGTTGATGCTCCGGCTGACCGAGGTGATCGAGCCGGCGGACATGTCCGCCACCACGCGCCCGGTCATGAAGCTCGCCATCGTCGGCAAGCGCAACGCCGGCAAGAGCACTCTGGTCAACCACCTGGCCGGCGAGGAGCGCATGATCGTCAGCGAGATTCCCGGCACCACGCGCGACGCGGTTGACGTGAGTTTCGAGCGCGACGGCCGGCGGTTCATCGCGATCGACACCGCCGGCGTGCGCAAGAAGTCCAGCATGGACGACATCGACTTCTACTCCTACACGCGTGCCGTGCGCTCGGTCAGACGGGCGGACGTTGTCATGTTGCTGATCGACTCGATGGTGCCGGTGGCCGAGGTCGATCTGAAGCTGGCTCGCACGGTCCTCGACGAATACAAGCCGGTCGTCATCACCATCAACAAGTGGGACCTGGCCCAGGATCTGACCACGTCGGGCGAGTACGGCGAGTACCTTACACGCGTAATCCCCGCTCTTCGGTTCGCACCCGTCACTTTCATCACCGCCACCGATGGCAAGAACGCGGACGCGGCGGTGGAGGTGGCGCTCAGCCTGCACCGGCAGGCCAATACGCGCCTCACGACCGGCCGGCTCAACGCCGCTCTTCAGAAGATCCTGGCCTTGCGCGGCCCCAGCGCCAAACATGGCACCAAGCAGGTCAAGATTTACTATGCCACTCAGATCGCGGTTTCCCCGCCGACGATCGTCATGTTCTGCAACAATCCGTCGTTGGTGCGCGAGGAGTATCGGCGTTTCATGGAGAACCGCCTGCGCGAGTTGACGCCGTTCACGGAAGTTCCGATTCGCCTGTGGTTTCGCCCGCGCGGCGCCGGACGTGGACCGGGGGGACTAGGGCTTGGTGTTTGTGGACTCGCTCTTGGGCTGGTGCTTCCAGCGGCGGTGCATCCAGAGATACTGCTCTGGGTGGCGGCGAATGGCCGACTCGAGGGCGTGCGAGAAGGTCTGCGTGATCCAGCGCAACGGGTCGTCCTGCAATTCCCACTCTTCAGGTTGGATGATCCGTTCAACGCCGATGCGATAGCGGAATCCGCGCCCGACGCGGGCCGCGTAGCCCACGATGATCGGTACGCGTTTGTGCATCGCCAACAGCCCGATCGACTTGTAGGTCGAGGCCTGGCGCCCGAAGAAGTCCACGAATAGCCCCTTGCGGCCGGCGTCCTGGTCGGCGATGAACGAGAGCGCGGCGCCGCTGTCAATGACGTCGCCGGCCACTGCGCTGGCGCCCTTCTTGTACAACAGCGCGAGCCCGCCCTTGGCCCGCGACGCGACCAGGTAGTTGTTGATCAACGGGTTGTCCAGCGGGCGCATGACGGCTGTGACCGGCAGGCCCAGCCGGCAGATGGTGTACCCCAGCAACTCGTAGTTGCCGAAGTGGCCCGTGAGCATGATCGTGCCGCGCTCGGCCAGTAGCTCGCGCAATGCCGGCCCCAGATGGTCCAACTCGACGTAGCGAGTCCACGACCATTCGTTGATTAGCCGCGGCGTCATCACGAGTTCGACGAGGTAGAGCTGCGCGAAATGCTCCAGCGAGCGGCGCGCGATCCGCTTCAGCTCCTCTTCGCTGTACTGATCGCCCAACGCCGGGCGCAGATTCGCCAGTGACCGCTCGCGATGCCGCTTGAAGAACAGCCACCACGCGCGTCCCATGAGCCGCGCGGTCACCAGGTTCAGCTCTACTGGAAAGCAACTGATGATCGTGATCCACAGGCGCAGGGCGGCGTACTCGCCGAGGCGACGGAGTGCCAGCGCCGGGCTGTCAGCCTCGGTCACGGCGATCAAGGGCCTGAGCAGCCGCGACCACATTCTATGAATCGCCCGGCTGTGCGGCGGGCGCGCTGGTTGGAGGCTTCATCGCCGGGGTCTCCGCGGTCCGTGATTCGTCGAGCCGTTCGCTCGGCGGCGACAGTACCGGCTCGGGCCACGGCGGCGGCCTGTTGCCGAAGAGAGTGAACTGCTGTGTCTTCACGCCCACCTCCGACTGTAGCCACAGATGCACCGGCGGCATGCTGCGCCCCTCCTCGGCCAGCAGCGGTGGAGCGCTGATTAGGAAGTCGATGTAGTACGGTCGGCTGGCGACCAGCAGCACCAGTTCGTCCCCGGAAAGTTGTCGGACCATCTCTTCGCCCACCAGCAGAACCTCGTGCTCCAACGATCGGCGCCCACCTTGCATCTCTAGTAGTTCGAGCTGGTTGATGATGCGTGGGAAACGGTAATCGCTGTACCAGATGATGCGCGCGTCCTGGCTGCCGACCTGGCGCAGGTTCGGCACGAGCTGCGGCTCAATCTTGGCCTGAAGTTGCTGGGCGAAGTTGATGAACGGGCGCTGCGAGACGAATACCGGCATCGCCTGCGGCCAGATCCACAGCCACAACACCCACATCGTCGCGACCAGGGCGCCGAACGACGCATTCTCGCGCCGCCGGACGTATAACCAGGTGGCTAGGCCCGCTCCGATGCACAAGATGGCCGCCGCGATCGCGTATGGCGGCCAAACCTCGGCCCATGTGAAACCCTCGAGCGCTCCTCGGCAAGCGTACCAGTACTTGTACAGCGCGAGTCCGCCGCCGGCAAAGCCGAGCGGCATCAGCACCCACACGGCCAGCGCCGCCAGGCGGTCGCGGGCGGGGTTGGCCCGGCGCTCGGGGTCGAACATCGCAGCCAACTCGACCCCCAGCAACACGAACAACGGCGGCAACGCCGGCAGGAAATAGCGCACTTCCTTGCCCGCCGACGCGGTGAAGAAGACCAGCAGGCCGACGACCCACAGGACCATGAACAGCATCCCGTCGCGATTGATGCCCGGCTGTCGCCGAAAAGCCCGAACCACGGCCTGCGGCAGTGAAAACGAGAACGGCATGCAATACAGGAGCGGTGGAAGCAGATAGACAAAATGGAAGTACCAGGCCTGCTGACCCTCGACGTTGGGCAGCGCCCCCGTAAAGCGGTCCCAGAACTCCACCTTCCACTTGGCCAACGCGTTGGGCTCTACCAGCACCACCGCGATCGCCCATGGCAGCCAGGGCAGCAGGAAGACCAGAATCCCGACCAAGTGTATTGGTCGCGCGAGAACGCGCCAGCGATTTCGCAACAGCACATACAGGAATACCGGCACACCCACCAGCGGCAACGGCATCGGCATCTTATAGAGCATGCCCAACCCGGCGGCGAAGTAACCAACCAACCACAACAGCGTCTGCTTACGCCCCGGCGGCTCCGATTCCGCCGCCACCCACACCGCCGCCAGCGACAGTGTCGTGAATGCGGCCAAACCCAGGTCACTGGCTCCACGATGCGACCAATACAAAATCAGCACGCTCGCCGAGCAGGCGAATCCGGCGAACACCGCCGCCCGGTCGCCGGCGATTCGACGTGTGAGCCAGAAGACGACCAGGACGATCAGCAGTGCGGCGCAGCCGTTGGGGATACGGGTCGCGGCCTCGTCGATGTCCGCCTGTCCCCGCAGCCACGCCGTGAGCATCACGGCCCAGTAGGGACCGGGCGACTTCTGCATACGGAGCTCGCCGGAGAAGCGCGGCACGATCAGGCTGTTGAGGTCTTCGCGGGCGTCGCCGTACATCTCGCGCGCTGTTTGTGCGACCCAGCAGTCGGTGGGCTCGAAGCGTGCCCCGCCGTCCAGGTCGTAGAAGACCAGCAGGGTGGTCCAGCCCAGGAGTGCGATTAGCCAGGCGATCGTGATCGGTTTGATCGGGCGGTACGCGTAGCCGATGAGTTCCCCCGCCGGCGGCTCGCCATTCGGCACTTGGCTCACTCCGCCGACTCCGGCCGGGAGAGCTTGGCCAGGGGCGCGTCCATGGCTTGGTTGATCTGGTTCATGAGCGCGACGTAGTCGGCTTGTGTCCGCATGAGGGCCTTGAGGGCTTCGTTGCCGGCCATGGCGGTCTCGAGTTCCTTGAGCTTGTGCTTGTCGTTGACCTCGATCGGGACATTGCCGGCCTCGGCCTGCTGGATCTTGTTCAGTTGTTCCTGGTAGTCCCTGAGGACTTGCTGCGCGCTCGCGTCCGCCCGCATGGTCTTCTGGGCCTCGTAGTGAGCCATCACGGTGGGGTTGGCTGCCAAGGCCTCGCCGAGCGCGCCGGCCCGAGCCACCAAATCCTGCGTACCTTGCATCATGCACCTGCCTTCTTTACGGGTTACACTATTCAGTGCGTGCATTGTAACCGGGGGCGCCAAACGTGGAAACGCCCCGGTTGCGAGCTGGCGACGGTTGACCACCATGATGTACATTCGCCGCCGGTAAGTGTGGCGCCCTTCACTTGACGTCAAGGAGAATCGATATGTCACTGACTCGTCGCGAGTTCGTCACACAGGCGGCAGGGCTGGCCGCACTAGGTATGGGGGCTGCTGCCGCGCCGGCTCAAGAGAACCGCTCAGCCGCTCGCGGCGGTGGCACTCGGCCCGTACTGATTGCCAGCGCCAATGGTCGTCCGGCCTGCAATCGTGCGATGGAGTTGCTTCGGGAGGGCATCGACCCGGTCGACGCGGTAGTCGCGGGGATCAATATCGTCGAGGACAATCCCGAAGATCACTCGGTCGGCTACGGCGGGCTGCCGAACGCGGCGGGGGTTGTCCAGCTCGATTCCTGCGTCATGCATGGCCCGACTCACAAGGGCGGCGCGGTTGGGGCACTCGAGAACATCCGCCACCCGTCCAGTGTCGCGGCGTTGGTCATGCGCCGCACCGATCACGTATTGCTCGTCGGGGCGGGGGCCAAGGAGTTTGCGTTGGCCCACGGGTTCAAAGAGGAGAACTTGCTCACCGACGAGGCGCGCCAGATGTGGCTGAGCTGGAAGGAGCGCCTCTCGGACCGCGACAACTGGCTGCGCCCCGGCGAAAATCCGGGCTTGCCCGCTTCTGGGCCCGCCGCTGACGAGGCTTTTACCCACGGCACGATCACCTGCATGGCTCTGACCGCGGGCGGCGATTTGGGCGGTTGCACGTCGACGTCGGGGCTGTCGTACAAGATTCCCGGGCGTGTGGGCGACTCGCCGATTCTGGGGGCGGGTCTGTATGTCGATAATGAGGCCGGCGCCTGTGGTTCGACCGGTCGGGGTGAGGCCAACCTGCTCAACGGCTCGTGCCTGCTGGTCGTGGAGTTGATGCGTGGCGGGATGACACCCACCGAGGCTTGCCTGGAGATACTTCGCCGAGTCGTCCGCAAGACCGAGAAGCGTCTGCTCGATGCGGACGGCCTGCCCAACTATGGGCTTTCGCTGTACGCCGTCCGGAAAGATGGCGTGGTCGGCGGCGCCAGTCTGCGGGGCCCCGGGCACATGACGCTCCACGACGGCACCGAGGCTTGCCTGATCGAGATTCCCGGCTTGCTCCCGGCCTTTCCACAGCCCGCTCGTCCGGTCAAGACAAAGGGATGAGCGGGCGCGTGCGCGGCGGGGGGGCGGAGATTGGCAGAGTCACGAAGAACGTGGCGCCGTGGCCAGGCTTGCTTTCCAGGCTGATCGTGCCGCCCAGCAGGTAGGTCAGTTCTCGGGCGATTGCCAGACCCAGGCCGGTGCCATGGTGCTCGCGGGTCGCGGATTGATCGATTTGGCGGAACTTCTCGAAGATGACCTCTTGGTGCTCGAGGGCGATCCCCGGCCCCGTGTCGGATACAAGAAGCTGAACGTGTGTCGCGTCTTTGCGCCGCGCCTGTAGCGTTACGCGCCCCGCCGCGGGCGTGAACTTGATCGCGTTGGAAGCCAGGTTGAACATGATCTGGCGTAGCTTGCCGGGGTCGGTGAAAATCGCCGGCAAGTCGGCCTCGACGTGGAGATCGAGAACGATCTCGGCGCGATCGGCCAAGGGGCGCAGGTGGTCGATCAGTGCATCGCACAGATCCGTGATCGACACTGACTTGATGCGTAGCTCGACCTTGCCGGCTTCGATTTTGGCCAGGTCGAGCAGGTCGTTGATGATCTCGAGCAGAATCCGCCCCGAGATCAGGATGTTCTCCGTGTAGCGCTTGCCGCGGGTATTCTCGGTGTCCTGGGTATCTTGCGGGCCCTCGCGCAGCAGCTCGGCGAAGCCGATGATGCTTGTAAGCGGCGTGCGCAGCTCGTGTGAGACGTTGGCGAGGAACTCACTCTTGACGCGATTGGCCTCGTACAGAGCGACGTTGGTCTCGGCCATCTCGCCGAGCTTCTCGTCCAGGAGCCGGTTGGCCTTCCGCAACTCGTCCTGTGAGGCGCGCAGCCGTTCGAGCATCGTGTTGAGGTTGTCGGAAAGCTGCTGGAACTCGTCGCCGGTGGCGACGGTCGAGCGAACAGTCAGGTCGCCCTCGGAGACCTTCAGGGCCACGGACCGCAGTTCATGGATCGGAGCCAGGATGAAGCGCGTGGTGATGAAGTAGAAGACTAGAATGGCCAGCACGCCCGCCAGAGCGCCGGCCGCGACGATCACCACGCGATTGATGGCGGACGACTGGCCGGCCATCTCGGCCGGCAGATCGATGGTGATGATCCCGGCCAACTGGTTCTCACGCAGGGGCTGGGCGCTGCGGCCCTCGGCGTGACAGTCCAGGCAACGTCGCGTTACCCAGACGGCGTGGGCGTAACGAAAGCGGCGACCGCCCTGCTCGCGAACGGTGCGATAGAAAAACTTCTGGCTCGGGTGCCTGCGCAGGCTCTGGAAGGCCGAGTTGATGAAGGGATCGGTCGCGCCCGTGTTGAGCACGGTCCCCGGCTGCTCGGGATTGAGCACCAGGGGAAGAAATGTCGGCTGCCACGGGCTTCGCTCTGGCAACAGCCCGAACTTGCCGCCGTGGACCCCGCTCGACCACTCGCCGGCGGCGTCGGGCTTCGGCATGGCCACGCGAAAATATGCGTCAGCGATACTCTCGGCCTCGCGGAACGGTTGCTGGAGGACAAGTACCTCCATGTAGTACCAGGGTACGGCCAGTGCCGCCCAGATAATCAGCAGCACCGCCGTCCCGAACAGAATCCGGTACTTAGTGGCCAGTGATATCCGCATCAACCGCATACGCGCTTTACCCTACGAACCAGGTTGCGGGGATTATAGGCCCAATGACGGTTTGATGTTGAGACGGCCAAGAACCGCC
>CAZUCH010000060.1:0-10862 GCA_964619045.1 uncultured Planctomycetales bacterium
CGATCGTCCCGCCTTGGATGATCTTGGCGTAGTTGACATCGCCGGAATGGCATTCGCCGCAACCTTGCACGTCGCCCGAGTCGCCTTCCACGATTCCCTCGGCCACGTGTTCATTAACGACGGCGTGGCTGGATTCGTCCCATTCCTCGACGGTCGGGTGGTGCGCGCCGGTGTGGCACGTACCGCACAAACTGGAGGCGATGGTGACCGAAGGATCCTTCGAGCGATCGCTGGCGTTGTTGACGTGGCCGCTCGCGGGGCCGTGGCAGGCCTCGCAGCCGACGTTGGCGAGGGAATTGGTAGTCGCGCGATCGACGAAACCGCCCGTTTGTCCGTAGCCGATCGTGTGGCAGCCGACACAACTGGCGTTCGTGCCCTGGCCGGCATCTTCGAGGGTTTTCAATGCGCCAGCATGGAGGGTTTTCGACCAATCGGTGTGCAGATTCACGTGGCAAAGACTGCAACGTTCGGAGCCCACATATTGGCCCGTGACGCCGGAATCACCGGTGACGCCGTCAGCCGGGCCGATGGCCGGGCAGCCGACAAGGAGCAGGAGACTTCCCACCGCTAGTAGTACGAATACCCCGTGCAGACGAGGCAATCTCGTATGCGGCTTAATGAACATGCGAATTCTCCAGTCGTCCCCCCTGTATACGCGGAACCTTGCAATTGAGAACGTGCCAGACGAAGTAGTTCTTATCTACGCCGCCAAGCACTGTCAAGATATTTTCCTTGAAAACGTCGAATCCCATCTGCTAGTCTCTAGTAGAATCCGCGGGGCTACCTGACACCCTATCGGATCCCCACCGGCTACCGCTTTCGTTCTTGGCCATGCGGCGGCTCTGCCTGTGGAGGATGTCGATCGCATGATCGACGCCGAAGCGGACATCTGGCGCGCCGTCGCGATTGGATATCATACCGATCACGATTTCACATCTCGCTCGCCAAGGTAAGGTGCGTTGCAGACGGTCTGACGCGTCCCCCCCCGTATGCAAGCCGCCGCCAGTCTCAGGGCTGGTAGGTGAAGTTCACGTGCTCGACGCCGTGGCAGCTTAGCGTGCAACTCCCGCTCAGCCGGCCCATATCGACGTAGAACCGTTGGCCGCCGACGATCGAGATATCGAAGTTGATCAGGTGTCCATGCTGTGAAGAACTGCCGCCGACGCCGTGTCCCGTATGGCAAGCGCTGCAAGGTGTGCGCCCGCGCGTGACGTGCCGATCGTGCAGGGCGAAACTCTCGTCGCCCAGAACCGAATTGCGGTCGTGGCACCGGTAACACAGCGCATAGGACTGTGGCGATTCGATCGTGAAGTCGCGCGTCTCGTAGCGCGCCACCAGAAGATGCTCGAACCTCGAGCCGTGCGGACCCTCCGGCAGCGACCCGCCGGCGCTGATTGCGTCGGGGTTGTTGTGGCAATCCTGGCAACTAATAGAGCGCCGCGTACGCCACTGCGGAAGCAGGCTGGGCACCTCGCCCGTCCGTCGGCTGGGAAAAGTCACTGGGTGCGCCGAGGCGGCCGTCGGCAGGAACTGTAGCCGCACGTTGCCGCCGGTGTCTCGTTGCCGCGGAATGCGGGTCGGCACGATGACCGGCCGGTCGGCGTGACACCGAAAGCACACTTCGTAGTAGAACCTGGCCGGGTTCACCGGCAGCCCCGTAAGCCCCACGCCCGGCACTTCCTTCATCGCCGGCGGCAGTAACGGACCAAGCCCGGCCATGTCCAGGACCGTCGCCGCGCGCCCGCCGACGACGGCGTGCGGATTGTGGCAGTCCGTACACTCGACGGTCCGCGCCAAACCGAGACGCCGCTCCGGCGAAGCACGATGTCCCAGCAGCCGGTTTATACGGTGCCCGCTGCGCTGATCGGTGACGGACAAGATGTCCTGGCCGTTGGCGCCGTCGTGACAGCCGAGGCACAGTCGCGTGGGCCGGTCGTACAGGAGCCGGTCGCGATGCGGAGCGCTGTGCGAGACATGGCACGCACGGCAAGCGTTGTCCGCCAATGATCGAAACGGTAGTTGCTGACCGCCGGTGACGGTCAACGGCACATTGCGCGGGCTGTTGGCATGGGCGCTGATTCGCCAGCCGGTCATGTCGTGGCAGGTGATGCACAGCGCGCCGGAGTGCTCGGTGATGCGCAGGAAGTTGCCCAGTTCGTCGTTGTGCGGATCATGGCAGGCGGTGCATTCCAGTTCGCCGCGCTGCCCGAGCTTGATGCGGTGATCCACGAGTTCGCGCGGGCGAATCTGGGCGTCGCGGTTGGCCAGCGACCGGTCGTAGCGAAGGCCAACGGGATGGTCGTCGGACAGGTCGTTGGTGAGATCACTTGGTCCCGAGGGTATATAGGGGTGGGTCATGCTAATCGGATCGGTCGCCGGGCGGTCGAGGGTCAGCCCCAGGGCGATGCTGCCGTCGTGACAGCTCAGGCAGAGCTTGCTCTCCGGGCCAGGCTGGTCGATGCGCGCGTCAGTCGTCCGGCTACGGTAGATACGATAGTAAGTAGTCGGGTTGTGACGGTTCCACAACGGGGCGGCCGGGCTGGCATTGTGCGGCACATGACAGAAGATGCACACTCGATTCTCGTCGATGGCCCGGATCGGACCGGGGCCGAAGATCGACAAGTCGTGCTTGGAGTTCAGGATGCTCTCGTCGGCCGGCGCCAGGGATGCCCATAGCAAGAGGCTGATCGCCACCATGACTACCGTGCGCATCATTCGTCCTCCGGCAGGTACTGGAACACCTGCACTCGGCGATTATAACTGTCCACGACCCAAATGCGGTCCAGCGAATCGATTGTAATCCCCGCCGGCAAGGCGAACTCCCCGGCCTCGGTCCCTCCCCGACCCAGTGCCATCAACAGCCGACCCGACTGGTCAAAAACCTGCACATTCTCGAACTGGTTGTCGAGCGTGTAGACGTGGCCTTCCGAATCGACGGCCACATCCCGCGGCCGAGCAAAATCGCCCGCGGCGTCCCCCTTGCGTCCGAAGACCGCCAGCGGGCGATCCTGATCATCGAAAACCTGCACGCGGAAGTTCATGGCGTCGGCCACCACGAGCCCCACGGCTGCGCTCCACGCAACGGCCGAGGGGAAGTTGAACTCGCCCGGCGCCGAGCCTCGCCCGCCCAGGCGCCGCACGATTGCGCCCTTCTGCAACGCGTAACAGGTGTGGTCAGCGACGTCGGCTACCCACAGCAACCCGCGGCGTGCATCCCAGGCCGCACTGACGGGAGCGCGCAGGTCGGCGCAGCTCCAGGTGCGGAGCCACTGCCCATCGAGATCAAGAAAATCGATCGCCGCCCGGCCGCGGTCCACGACAACGATGGTCGCGTCGGGCAGGGCCAGCACGTCGATCGGCACTTGGAGCGGATCGGAGGGGTTGCCGAGAATGAGCTTGTGCGTGCGCTGCTCGATATCGAGTAGGTGTACCGCGCCCAGTCCAACATCGGCCACAAACACGCGCTGCCCGACCACCCCAACGGCCGTGGGGCGCGAAAACTCCACTGGCGGCCGGGGGCCTGCGACCAGTGATCGCAGTACCTCCCAGCGGCGAGGGCGAGCCCCCAGACTCTCTTCGCCGCGCAGCTCGCCAACATACCGCACACGCGGCTGATCGGGCGGCGCGGGCCACACGATCGCCGGCGTCACGGCCGGAAAGACTGGACGGAGTGCGGCCTGGCAACCGGCCAGCGCCCCCCCCAGCCACAACACGAGCAATAATCGCGACCTGTTCATCCGCGAGGCCTGGCCAGCAAGGGAATCTCACGCTTCAGCTTGATCCACACCGACGCGCCGCCGGAGCGCGAGCCGGGCAAATCCAGCAAGTCATACTCAGCCTCGAAACGCACTGTGAAGTGGCCGATCATCCAATCGACAGCAGCCGACAGGTCGGCGCCGTGCGTTACGCCGAACAGCGAATCATCTTCGTAGCGGTACATGGCGGCGGCGTTGAGTTCGAGGTCACGCCGTAGCAGGCAGCGATACGACGCCCCCAAGTCGAGCAGCGTAGTGTTGCGACTCGCCAGTCCGTCCGATCCGTCGAACCAGAAGCGCGCTATCGTGGTCTTGGCGTCCAGTTGCTGGCGCGCACTCTGCCAAAGAACCACGTCGCCGTTGCAGTGTGCGGCCTGGTAGGGGTCGATGGCGTCGTCGTTGTACTCGAATTCGAGGCCTGCTGACCAGCGCCGCTGTCGATACGTGACTCCCACGCGCTGCCGATTGACGTTGCGAGCTCGATAGGACAGGAAACGTGGCTGATCCAGATCCTCATTCTGCAGTGACGCCGCGTAGTAGGGCGTGAGTCCGCAATCGAAGACCTGCTGGACACGCAGATCGACGCGGTCACGGGCAACGTCGTAGTCGGAGAACACCCGGTACGTGTAGCTCACCAGCACCGTCTGCCGGTCGTTGATTTGCCCGGTCGGGATGCGCCGCAGAGCCGTGTAGCGCCCCAGCCGGAAGGCGCTATAGTCGCGGCCAGCCAAGTAGATACGCGAACGGTTGGCGTCCGTCACGACGATACTGAGCACGTTGGCCTCGGAATGCACCAGGTAGCTCGCCAGCGGATCACGGAACGTGACCGACTCGGCGATGACAATGCCCTCGCGATTGCCGTCCTTCGTATCGGTGGCGGCGTGGTTGTAGGAGAGGTTGGCCGAGAAGCGGCCGAGCTTGTTCTGCCGGCTGTACGCGGCAGTCGCCAGGCCGCCCCATTCGGTGAAATCGGTGCTGGCGTCGCCGTTTTGGCGCAGCCCGTAGAGCTGTAGAGCCGCAGTCAGCGAATCGCCAAGTTGATAGCTCACGCCGCCCTCACCCCGCAGTGTGCGGCTGGACAGCCCTTGAAAGTCGTCACGAAGGAACTGCAAGGCGTAGTTGGTCGCCAGCGCGTCACTGTGCGCGACGCGCAAACGCGTCGCCAGTTCGATGTTGTCACGGGCCAAATCGCCCGTCTCGTCCTGAAAACGAAGCGACGTCTCCCACGAGCTGCGCCCCTGCTTGCCGAACCGCAGCACGTGGTCCAGCGTGATGTAGTTACGCGTAGTGTCAAACCGCGTGTCACCGCCGGAGTACTGCTCACTTCGGTCGTCGTATTCGTAGTCCAGACGCAGCGAATGGCGGTCCGTGATCTGCCAGGTGGCCTCGTAACGGAGCGTGTCGCGGCCCCGGCGTTCATCCGAGTACAAGTTCCCGGTGCGGCTATCGAGTTCATCCCACACGTGCTCGAACGACAGCACCATCGGCAGCCGCGGATCGTTGAAACGCACTTCACCGCCGTAGCGTTCGCGCGTACGTTCGAGGCTGGGTTGAAACGCCCGTGGCACGCGACTATCGAGCTGTTGGGCATACCCGACCGCCGACAGCTTGCCCTGCGGCAGCAGCGTGAGCGCGACGTCGTATTCGAGCAGGCTGCCGTGCGAGTGCTCGCGCAGGTTCGGACCCGGCCGGGCCTCGGAGAACGACTCCTGCGACAGTCCCCAGCGCCCCGTGATGTCGAACAGCAACAAACGTGGATCCAGCAGCGTGCCCGAGGTGCGCAGCCCGACCGTCTCCTCGAAGCGCCGGGCGCGATTGGTTTGTTGATAGCTCCGGCGAAGCGACGTATCAGCGTCGTAGCGCGTGCTCAGTTGGTCGTAGCTACCCTCGAAGCCCAACTCGAACGTGAACTCATCGAAATCCAACAGCGATCGCGGAGTAACAGGCTTGGCGGCGGTCGGCGGAGCAGTGGGGGGGGCCTGTTGGCTGGTAGCGCGCGGAGACTCGTTAGCCTCGACAGCAACGGGCTGCGAGGCTGGAGCATCCCCCGCCACGGACACGGAGAGCAAGCCGGCCGCGCTCCAGAGGCAACCGATAGCGGCTAAGATTCGCGCCATACGAATATGCAGAAAGTTGCACGCCGACCGCCAACGAGAATCACGAACCGTAAGCTATCGGCCGGCGTGTTTGCTGTCCAGTCGAGTGGCAGAGACGCGGAGCGCTGGAGGCACGCCTGTGCGTACCGACAAGCAACCCGGTGCTCATCGAGGAGCGGGGCGAGTCGATCCCCGTCTTAACGCCGTACGACGCTAGTTGGCGTCGGCCGCCGATGCGTGTATCCCGTCCGCGATCAGCCGCGCTGCTTCGCGCGTCAGCGGAAAGATGTTGCCCGCCCCGCTGTGACAGCGCAGACAGACGAAGTTGACCGTCACCGCCGCCTTACCGTCGGCGTCCTTCTGCACAGTGCTACCGTCGGCGGTAAACATGGCATCGGCGGCGGCATTCTCGGTGTCAATCCGGAAGATGTGCGCCCGCACGTCGCCGATGCGCGCCGTCGGGCCGACGACCGCCGCCGGAGCCGAACTCGCCGCTAGGCCCGCTAGTGGCATGTGACAGCTCACGCAATTAACGGCCTCGGCGTAGTCGGCGGACTCGAACACCGCGCCATCGTGAAGAGCCATGTTCGCATCCAGGTGACAGACCGAGCAGTCGTTGCGCAAACCATGCTCGCGATCATAGGTGATCGAGGCGTGCGGATCGTGACACACGGTGCAATTGAATGTGCTGTGCCCGCCACTGGCCAACAACTGAGCATACTGCGTGCCGCTCGCCAGAAAACCGTCTTGCGCGGTAATGACATTGGGGTCGTCGCTGCCGGTGTGGCAGCCCCCGCAGGTCTTGGGCGTGAAGTCTACGAAGATGCTACGCGAGTCGGGGGACGGAGAGTGGCTCGACCCCGGGCCGTGGCACGCCTCACACCGCACGCCGGGCTCGGCCCACGTGCCGAGAATGCCGGGCCGGCCGTCCTGCGACCGCGGGTCATCGGCGTCTTGAGCCCGCGGCCCGGTGGTGTGGCAACGGAAACACGTCTGGTAGTCATACGGGAGCGGCGTGGTTTGGGCGGGCAGAAAAGCCGTGAAGCCGGCGTCGGTGCCGTTGGCGGAGAAGTCCAGATTCCACTGGGTGTTGACCGCGGCGACGCCGTCGGTTGCGACGAATCCGTCGCTGTCGACGAAGAAGGCGCCGTGCAGGTACCCGGCGATGACGTAGCTGATGTCGTTCCAGGTCATGCCGGCGGGGGGGTTGGGAACGCCGGCCCGCGTACCCTCGTCCGCGTACTCGGGCGCGCGGCCCTCGATGGGGCTCAGAGCGTGGCTGTGGGCGTGAAGACGTGTGTCAACGGCAACACTCGGATGACACGCGGCGCATGCGGCGGAACCGATGTAACCGGCGCCGCCGTTGGCCGGATCGGTCGTGTTGTTGAACACCGGGCCGCTATCCTCGACCAGCGTCGAGGGGCAACCGCCCATTAGACACAGCGATGCGACGAGCCCCGCGCCGGCGACACGACAATGGCGAGCTATGCGCGCCGAACCACACTCGCTCGGCCAAACCATGGTAATCTCCTCGAACTACTCTCGCTCCATACGGCTAGCGACTATGGCACTCGGAACACAGGTCGATCCAATTGGTCCGCAACGCGCTGGCGCGATCCAAGGCATTGTCGGCCAAGGCCCCCAACTCACTGCCGGCGGGGAACAGGCCGTCGTAGTGCGGGTTGTGACACGTATAGCATGTGACCCGGTTGTCACCAAGTGGCAAGCGCGCCGAGTTGCGATCGGACTGGGCCGCAAGCCGGGCCAATTCGCGGGGGCTGTCGCCGCTGCCGGCACTCAATTCGCGCATCAGCATCCATTGGCGAATCCGCGGCGTCACCGGCCGATCAACGTGCCCCAGCGGTGACAAGTCCCAGTGTCTGTTGTGGCAGTTCAAACACAACTCGGACGATTCAACGCGAAGATATGGCTGAAAGCGCCGGCGACCGTCAGACGGGATCTTCGGACGCTCGGTATGGCAGAACAAGCAGGCGTCGTCGCGAACCTGACCGGTCGCGTCACGCTGTTGATGTGGGCTGAAACGTTCGCCGCCATCGGAATGATGACAGGTTGAACAATACTCCAGGGGGCGCTGGGCGTCGTATCCGCGCAGCATCAAGTAGCCAAGCCTCGGATGTTGGCCCTTGGCCACGCACTGCCGGCTCAGATCGTGGCACGTCAGGCAACCGATTGCACCATCCACCGTCGGCCAATCGTCGGGCGTGCTAACCAACTCGGTGCGAGCGGGTCTCCCGATCGGATGCGGATCGGCGGCTGCCTTGACGCCGTCGTGGCAGGACACACATAGCATGTCGACCCGGTCGACCGGAATCGGCAGAAGTTCCCCGTCCACGCGCTGGTGGCAACTGGTACAACCATCCGCGGCCCAGTGCGGGTTGTCAGCGGCGACATCGGTGAGTCCGCGTCGCCGGCCCGTCCCGGTTCCCGTCCCCACTGCCCCGTCGGTTTCCGGCTCGGCCGGCCGCGCGCCCAGCCAAGCGTATACGCGCACGCCGGGGCGGTTAAGCTGCTCGGCCACCAACACGTAGTATTCGGGCTCTATGTTCTCCGGGACGGCCCGATCGGCCTGGGGAGCGTTGGCGATGACGGCGATACCGCTTGGCAGCGTCAACTCTCCGATACCGGATCCCGGTTCGCCAAAGGCCAGCAGCGGCCAGCCGTTGGCGTTAAACGCATGCACGCGCTGCGAGAAGGCATCGGTGACGAAAACGGTGTCGTCCGGCCCGACCGCCACGTCGCGGGGGCGTCCGAACGATCCGACACTGTCACCCGGCCGCCCCATACTGCGCAACCACTTGCCATCCTGGTCGAGAACCTGTACGCGGTTGTTGAGCACATCCACGACATACACATTGCCGGCTGAATCACGAGCCATACCGCGGGGTATGTTGAACTGTCCGGGGCCACGTCCCGGCTCGCCGATGCTGCGTAAGTGCTGCCCGGAGGCTGCGTCAAACACCTCGATGCGATGGGCCGCCCGGTTACTGACCCACACATTATTGTCAACTGCCAGCACGCCCGTGGGTTTGAACTCGGCGCCCGTCAACTGAAACGAGCGTTGGACGTTGCCGCCGACGTCGCAGCGTGTCACGCCTCTGCGATCACATACGAATCGATCCCCGCTCGGACCAATGCCCAGCGCGAACGGGTAGTCGAATTGCGATCGGCCGCAGGCCTCGGACAGAGCGCCCGAAGCCGGATTCCACTGAACCACCGCGTTCAGCGCGGCGTCGCAAACCAACACACTCTCGCCGTCGGCCGCCAATCCCGTTGGACTGAGCATGATCAACGGCGACGGCGGGTCGGCTCCGAACAGGAACTGCGACAACTCGATCTCGGTCCGCGACGGCGGCGGGCTGCCGCGCAAGTTGCCCAACGCGAACACCCGCGGGATCTGCGGCTCGGGCGGGTAGACTCCGGCAGCGGTCGTTAACCCAGCCCCACGGGTACCGCCGTGACAACCGGCGGCAATGATCGCCGTCAGGCCGGCGCTTGCCAGGAGGAGCACTCCGATGCCGCGCAACAGGTGGCGATGGCGAGAACACCTGGTTGTGGTCAGCGACGATGACACGTTAGGCACACCCGACTGCGTTCGTTGGAGATTCGTAACATGCCCGCGTATCCGTGCGTGTTGTGCGCATCGTGGCACGTTGTGCATTGGATGCGACCGTTCGACAACAGCAAGCCCGCGCTCTCGACCGCCGAACGTGGCTGGAGGCCCTCACCGGCCACCGGATAGACAATGCCCACTGGATGGCTGCGCAAGCCCGTGACTCCCAGCCGGGAATTGGCCAACTGGTCGGTGGCCGTTACGGCATGCACCGACGAATACACGTCTGAAGCGATGTCCCCATCGTGACACCCCAAACACAGCAACGACCACCCCGTCAACTCCAAGTCAGCTGTCTGGTACGAGCGTAGTGGTGGGGTGGTGTCGGCGCGCCCATCCAGCAACGGGATCGGCGGGGCCACCAGGTGCGGAGTGTGGCAGGGCAGGCACAAGTCGCGACTAGCGACGCCGTTCTGCGAAAAGTCGTGCGGACTGCCGATCAAGTCGCTGCTCAATTTCCTACGCGCCGCCAAGTCCGTGGCGTCGACCTGGCTCGGCTGCGAAGCGGCAACGCCCGATGCCGGCGGCGCGGGCTGATCGGACGGAACGGTCTCGGCCAAGCTGGTCGGAGGTGGCTCGCCGCCAGCGCCCCACGCGGCCAGCAGTCCGCCGGCCAGAACGCTGCCGGCCAAGCTCACGGCCAGCACCTTAAGTACTTGTTGCGGCCTGGCGACAATCATGAGCGAACTCCTGAAGCTGACATGGCCACTCGATGACTCACGACTATAGCAACGCCCCGCCGAATCCACAACGCCGAGCATCGCCCGCGCCGCCATTGGGGTCTACCGCTTGATCCTAGCGGTCAGGCCGCGCGCAGGGGCACGCACGAGACTATCGCGTATCGGAGCAGCGGGGCGAGGCGGCAAGCCCAGGACCGCTGCGGATGAAAGACATGCGCTGAGAATATCCGGATCGTGGTGGCAGCACCCTACGGGGTGTGCCCCATCCGCCGCAGCCGTCCCTCTCCCCAGTTCTCCATAGCTTGGCCGGAATCATGACAGCCGCGGCACTCGCTCAACGGTCCGCCGTTGTGGCATTGGTCGCACCGCTGCTCCTTGTGCAAGGCCATGTTCATTGATGTATGAACGAACGATTCCTCGCGGAACTCCCGCGGGCGGCCTTTGATCGGGTTGAGGAAATCGTGACAGATCGTGCAGTCCGAGGTGATGGCGTGTCCGTCCGCGTCGACGTGCAAGCCGTCGTGGCATCGGAAACACCCCGGCGAGGTCAGGTGGCCGATGTTCTCGGGATAGGTCTGCCAGGTCACGTGCATTTCCGGGAAGAAGTTTCGCCGGTATATCTCCTGCACGATCGCAACCGCGTCTCTCACGGCGGTTTGGCGTTCGCGCCAGACGTCTGGATAGTGTTGCTGATAGAACG
>CAZUCH010000061.1:0-10815 GCA_964619045.1 uncultured Planctomycetales bacterium
GGCTGGGGGCTGTTGTGTAGCGGTGATTGGTGCGCCTAGACGCACCTCGCGGCTCGCGCCAGCGGGCCGACGGCTGCTGCTCAAGTGCCGACTTTGCGTCCCATGGCGTCCAGGAGAGACGGGAAGGCCGTGATTACGCCGGCCGCCAAGCGGGTAATTGTGCTGGTCCAGACCTCGGGCCGTGGGCGACGAAGGCAACGTACGATCGCGCTCGCGACGCGTTCGGGCGACTGGAGAAACCACGCCGGACCGCGTCCAAAAGGCTGCGTGGGGTCGGGCTCACGGCCCTCGCAACGGGTGGCGACGTCGAAGAACTCCGTGCGTGTCGTAATCGGGTGGACCGAGCTGACCGCGATCCCAGTCGAGCGTAGCTCCATTCGCATGGCCCGGCAGAAGTGGTTCTGGGCGGCCTTGGTGGCCGAATACGCCGAGCAATTCGCGAGTGTGAACTTGGCCAGTGCGCTGGAGCACATCAGCAGGTGACCGGGCCGCCGCTCGGCCAGAAGTCGTCGGGCGGCCAGGCTGATCAGCTCGCAGGCGGCGAAGTAGTTGACCTCAAAGATTCGCCGCAGTTCGGACATCTCCAGCTTGTGCGCTGGGATGCTGAAGCCGTAGCCGGCGTTGGCGAAGACGACGTCGCAGCGTCCGAAGCGCTTCTGGGCGGCGTCAAGCAGGCGCTCGCTGTGGCCGGGATCGGTTACGTCCCCGGCGATAACCTCGGCGGCGCGGCTTCGGCGGCGAACCTGGTCGGCGACCTGCTCCAGCCGCTCGACTCGACGGCCGGTGAGCACGACGTCCATGCCGGCGCCGGCGCACGCTAGCGCCGTCGCGGCCCCGATGCCGGAGCCGGCTCCGGTGATGACGATGACTTGGTCGGTGAGGCTGCGAGCCATATTGTTACATGCCGTGGGTCGTAGTGTCCGGCGGGAGGATGGGTTCAGGTGACTTTGCGGAATTTGCCGTCGCCTTCGTTGACCAGTTTGGTGAAGCCCTTTTCCTTGAGGTTCTTGTTGCTGAGCATCGAGCGGGTGGATTGTTGTGTGCTGATGCCGCAGAGTGAGATGACGCGCTCGATCGGGCCGCCACACTCCGGACATTTGGTCAGCGGCTCGTCTTTCATCGCCTGGCGCACCTCGAACCGTTGGCGGCAATGATCGCAGCCGGTCGTTTGGTCCTGGGCCTCGTATTCGTATGTGGGCATGATGCTACACCTCTGCTACCAACAGCGACGGGTGGTCACGAACGTGCCCGCGGCCACCACATCACTATTATAGCACCGTCGGGCCGCGCTCGCATGGCGCGATCCGGGCCGCTAACATGCCGGGCGACGTGAAACCGCTGCCGACACCCCAAGCGATCGAGCCGCTCACCTGCTCGGCCATCCTGAGCCATCACTGGCTGGTGCGCATTCGTGGAGGCGAGAAGGTGCTTGAAGCGTGCGCCGAGCTGCTGCCGGGGGCTCCGGTTTACACGCTCGTACACGACGCGGCGGGCATCGCCGAGTCTCCGCTGGCCGCGCGGACGATACACGTGTCGGCGCTGCGGCGGCTGCCCGGGGTGGCGCGCTATTATCCGAAGTTGCTGCCGTTACTGCCGCTGGCGGCGCGGCGAATGAAACTGCCGCCGGTGGATTTGGTGCTGTGCTCGGACGCGGCGATCGCCAAGGCGATGACGCCGGCAGCGGGCAGCAAGTTGGTTTGCTATTGCCATTCGCCGATGCGCTATGCGTGGGATTTGAGCGCGGAGTATGGACGGACGCTGCCGTGGTTGCTGCGGCCGCTGTGGGGGCCGGTTTGCCGGCGTGTGCGGGCTGCCGATCGGCGGGCGGCCCAACGCGTGGACCAGTTCATCGCCAACTCGGGGCACGTGGCCGAGCGTATTCGGCGACACTACAACCGCGACGCGGTGGTGGTGCATCCGCCGGTGGACATCCCCGCCGGGCCGACGACCGGTGCGCGCGACGATTTTCTGCTGTGCGTTGGTTTTCATACGCCTTACAAACGTCTTGATCTGGCGGTCGAGGCTACGCGGCGGCTGGGGCGGCGGCTGGTTGTGATCGGCGACGGGCCCGACGTGCGCGGCATCGACCCGCGCCGCGATCGGCACGTTGAGTTGCTCGGCTGGCAGACCGCGGAGGTCATCGACGCCCACCTGGATCGCGCCGCCGCCCTGTTGTTCCCCGGCGAGGAAGACTTCGGGATTGTGCCGGTCGAGGCCATCGCCCACGGCTGTCCGGTGGTCGCGTACGGAGTGGGCGGCGCGACCGAGACGGTTGTGCCGGAGCAGACCGGCGTGTGGTTTGACGAGCAGACGGCGGATTGCCTGCTGGACGCGATCCGGCGTTGTGAGCGGCTGAGCTTCGACCCGCGAGTAATGCATGAGCACGCCGCCCGCTTCAGCCGGCCCAGGTTTCTGCGCGAGATGCGGTCTGTGCTGACGAATGTGCTCGGCGGGGTTGGTTAGAACCTGTCCCAGAACTTGTGGCACAGGCTTCCAGCCTGGGAGATCCCGCCGGCAAGATGCCAATGCCACAGGGGTTGTGGGATAGCTGCTAGTCGGACGCCGAGGTCGTCGCGGCCGGTCGCGAATCGGCCTGCGGACTGGCGGCGGCTGACGGGGCGAACTCGATCAGTAGCACGCGCCACTCTTCCTGCTTATCCAGCGAACAGGCGATCATCAGCGTCGCCCGGTCGTCCGGGCCGGCGGCCGGTAGTCGCACGATGGCCGAGGCCCCGTCGGCGGCCAGGGTGGTCTCCATCCGATTCAACTCCAAACCGTCGGCGTAGTAGGCGATGATGGACGCCCAGTTGTCGGCCAGCCTGGCGATCATCTCGACTTCACCCAAGGGCCGCTGCACTGCGAGTGCCCGATAGCGCGCCACGACGCTGGGGCGGGCGACGATGTGCCAGGCCACCTGGTCGCGGTAGCCGCCGGCGGTCGCAGCGTCACCCCGGCCGGCAGCCTCTAGCTGAGCACACAACAAGGTCATCAGGCTGCTGACGGCTTGCTGGGGGCTGTCGCGATTGATGACGCTATCAATGGGCGGGGCTTTGGTGGCCGGTGTCGGGGCCGACACTTTGGGCTGGCAGCCGCCGACTACCAGAATACAGGCGACCAGGACGCCCAACGCCGGCAGTGTGTGGCACAGTCTTCTTCGATGTGTCATTTCTCTGATCCCAGGGCGCCACTTTCGAGCTTGGTGAACAGAATCTCCGGCTCACCCAATCGGGCTCCGGTCGCCGGCGGGGGCGGAGCCTCCCAGCGGATCGGATCGGCCGGTCGGCCAAGCATGGCGATCATCCGCTCGGCGGCGCCGGGCATGAACGGCCAACACATGATCGCCAAGTAGTGAATCGCGTGGATGCAAGTGGCGATCGTGGCTCCGCAGTCGTCCATGTTCTCCTTGCGCGAGGCCCACGGTGCGCGGTTGCTGAAATACTCGTTGCAGACGCGGGCATAAGCCATCATCTCCTCGATCGCGCCCCGGAAACGGTGGCGTGTGAGGCACTCGCCCACCTTGGCCAGAGCCTGATCGCCGGAGGCGATGTGAGCCCGGTCGGCATCCGTCTGAGCGGCCGTGTCGGGCACCTGGCCGTCGAAGTACTTGGCCGCGAAGGTCAGGGCGCGGTTGACGAAGTTGCCGAGAGCCGCCACCAGCTCGGAGTTGTTGCGGGTGACGAAGTCCTCGGGGTCGAACGCGGTTCGGGACGCTTCCGGGGCCTGGGCCGTCAGGTAGTAGCGCAGGGCATCCGCGTCGAGCCCCTTCTTGAGGTACTCTTCGATCCAGACGGGAGCGTCGGGCGCGGTCGCACTCTTGCTGATCTTCCGCATCTCGCCGTCCACGCGGTGATTCATGAAGTTGTTGGCGACCACCGCGGTTGGCAGTTGCGCCCGGCCGTCGGCCATCAGCATGGCAGGCCAGATCAGCGCGTGGAAGACGGTGTTATCCTCGCCGATGAAGTGAATGATCGTGGTGTCGGGGTCAAACCACCACTTTTCGTAGGCTCGCCAGTCGCCTTCGTGCTGGGCACACCAAGCGGCCGTGAACGACATGTAACCGATGGGCGCGTCGAACCAGACGTAGAGCACCTTGCCCTGGGCGTCGGGATCATCGAGCGGCACTGGTACGCCCCACGAAATGTCGCGGGTCATCGAGCGCTCCGGCAATCCCTGCGTGATCTGTCCCAGAGTGAAGTTCAGCACGTTGGTCCGCCACTGGCCCCGCTTCGAATCCAGCCATTCCCGAAGCGGCTTCTCGAAGTCGCCGAGCCGCAGGTGCCAATGGGTGGTTTCGCGAACTTCGGCCGGCTTGCCGGTGATGACGCTGGTTGGATCCTTGAGCAGCAGCGGCTCGATCATCTGGCCGCAGGCGTCGCACTGATCGCCAGTGGCGTCGTCGGCACCGCAGTGGTGGCACGTTCCGCGGACGAAACGATCGGGCAGGAAACGCTGGGCCTCGGCGTCGTAGAGTTGCTTGGTTCGGCTCTTGGTGAAGAATCCCCTTTCGTGGATGCGGGTGAAGAACTCCTGGCTCAGGCGATTGTGAGTCTCGACGTAGTCTGGGTGGTGGGTGCCGCCGTAGACGTCGAATTCGATCCGCAGTCCGGCGAAGTCCTCGGCCTGGCGATCATGGAAGTGGCGGGCAACCTCGGCCGGCGTACTGTTGCTCTGGAGGGCAGAGATCTCGATCGCCACGCCGTTGTCATCGCTGCCGCAGACGAAGCAGACCTCGCTGCGACAGGCCCGCAGGAAGCGGACGTAGGTATCGGCCGGCAAGTAGGCGCCGGCGATGTGTCCGACGTGCAGCCGGTTGTTCGAATACGGCAGTGCCGCCGTGACCATGTAGCGTTCTGACATACCTTATGACTCCCGGAATGGACTAAGGCCGGCCATGGTACGCCGGGGGCTGTGGGCGTGCAACGCCGGCGGTAGAGCCGCGCGGGAGTGATGAAAACAAGACACGCCGAGTGCTCATCCAAGATGGGCGCTCGACGTGTTTCCATCGCGAACCGCCACTAGGACGGTCCGTCAAGTCCAGTAGTTGGACTAGGTGGTGGTGGTGGTGGTGAAGAGGTTGATGAGCAACAGGGCAATGCCACCAAAAATCAACCAAGTCCACCAGCTTCCGGTCGTGAGCCAACTAAACATACTCGTACTCCATTCTAGAAAGGCGCTACCACTCGCTTCGGCCCCGCCGCGCCGACGGGATACTGCCGCAACGAACATAGGCAGCGTATTCTCGCGGCTTTGCTGCTGGCCGTCAATGACGTTTGTCAACGGAATTCCGTCTTTTTTTGCCGTCGAACTCGGTCACGCCAGCCGCGCCAGTATAGACTTCGCGAACTCGCAATCGCCGTGGAAGTCGTCAGGCAGGTGGGTGGGCTCAAGGAGTACACAGCGCCGGCGCTCGGCGCGTGCTGCGTCGCGCACGGTCCGCTCCAGCCGCGCGTGTGACGTACCGCGGTGGTTTAGCGATACGTGCAGGTGCCCGTCGCAGGCCAGGAGCGGGATCGCTCTCGCAATGAGCCTGTCGAGATCCACGGACAAGGAAAACGTCCGCGCGGGGCGTTTGACACGTGCGAATGTGGGTGGATCGAGGATAATCAAGTCAAATCGACGATCCTGGCGCTCGGCACGGGCATAGTAGTCGAATATGTCCGAACAGATGAATTGGTGACGGGTATCCGTCATGTTGTTGGCCGCCACGTTGCGCTTACCCCATTCCAAGCACTTCTTGGCGACGTCCACGCTCACTGTTGACTGGGCTCCGCCCGCAGCCGCCGCCAGGGTGAAACCACAGGTGTAGGCGAACGCGTTCAGTACACGTCCGCCGGCGGCCAGTTGTCGCACGCGGCTCCGGGCGTTGTGGTGGTCGAGGAACATGCCGGTCGCGTAGCCATCGTATGGTCGTACGAGGAATGTGAGCCCATTCTCCAGCACCGCCAGCTCGGGCTCGGTGGGTTGCCCGATCCAGGGCTCCGAGTCGTGGTGCAACTTGTCCAGGTCGGGCCGCAGGTCGGAACGTGCGGCGGGAAAGACCTTGCGATACACCGCTCGGACACCAAGCTGCTCGGCAACTCGCCGGCACGATTCCCGCAGAGCCTCCGCGGTTAATTTCAAGCGGCCCTCGTGCAACTGCACGACGAGTACGGGGCCGAGTTTCTCGATCACCAAGCCATCGATGCCGTCGGCGGCGGAGTTGAACAGGCGTGCGACGTTGGTGTGTCGATCGTCGAGGAGTTGCCGGCGCCGAGCGATCGCCGCCTGCAACCGCTCGGAGAGCTGCTTGGAGGTCAACGTGTTGTCAGGCGATGACATGTAGCACGTGGTAGTGCTTCTTGCCCTTGCGCAGGATGATGAATCCGCCCGGAAGCAGATCCGTCTCCGACAGTACATGGGCTTCGTCGCGGATGGGCACGTTGTTGACCCGCATGGCGCCCGCCGGCACGTCTTTGCGTGCCCGGCCGCGGGAAGCATACAGCCCAGCCTCGGCGACCACCGCTACGAGCCCGGCGGCGGGTGTCCCGAGCTGCTCGCCAGGCAGCTCACTGGTCGGAGCGCCGTGAAAAGCCTCACGCAATTCCTGCTCGGACAACTGGCGGTAGTCGGCGTCCTTGCTGAAGAGCACGTCCGTGGCGCGCTGGGCTCGTGTCAGAGCCTCTCGATCGTGGACCATCTCGGTGACCTGTTCGGCCAGAAGCTTGTGGGCCGCGCGCTCCTGTGGCGCGTCGGCGACCTGGCGCGCCAACTCCTGAATCCGCTCAACCGGCAACAAGGTAAAGGTGTACAAGTACTGGATGACATCCGTGTCGGAGGCGTTGAGCCAGAATTGGTAGAACTGGTATGGGCTGGTGCGCTGCGCATCCAGCCAGACGTTGCCCTCCTCGGACTTGCCGAACTTCTTGCCGTCCGAACGCGTGATAAGCGGGGTCGTCAGGCCGTACGCGTCGCCGCCCCGCAGCCGGCGAATCAGGTCCGAGCCCGAGACGATGTTGCCCCACTGGTCGCTGCCGCCCATCTGGAGAGTGCAGCCGAAGCGGTCGTAGAGGGCCAGAAAATCGTAGGCCTGGAGCAGCATGTAGGTGAATTCGGTGTACGACAATCCGTGCTCGCGAGCCTCCAGCCGCATACGTACCGAGTCGCGCACCATCATGGCGTTCACGGAGAAGTGTTTGCCGATGTCGCGCAGGAACTCGACCAGGTTCAACTGGCAGAGCCACTCGCTGTTGTCGATCAGCACGCCGGCGTCGGAACCCAGGTCGAGGAAGTGCTCGACCTGTCGGCGAATACCGGCCAGATTGTGCTGCAACTGCTCGGCGGTCAGCAGAGACCGCTCGTCCTCCTTGCCGCTGGGATCGCCGATCAGGCCGGTGCCGCCGCCGACCAGGCCGATGGGGCGGTGCCCGGCCCGCTGGAAGCGCATCAGGTTAATCAGATGCACGAGGTTGCCGACGTGCAGGCTATCGGCGGTGGGGTCAAAGCCCACGTAGGCCGTGACCTTGCCAGAGCGCAGCTTGCCGGCCAGCTCGGGTGATGATATCTGATGAATCAGATTGCGTTGTTCGAGTTCAGCGAGGAGGTCTGTTGCCATAACGAGTTGATTCTATCACAAGCGCCGCGGGGCCGCGTCTTGCGGATCCCGCCGCTGGTGTGCGTATGCCAATCCGGCTCGGCGAGAAGAGGTCGCGGCCGGGCCGGCTAGTGCCGCCGCCGCAACGAGCGTTTGGCACCAGCCGGCGACGGCCGCGATTTGTACACAGTCCGGAACGACTCTGTACCTGCGGAAGCGACGTTCCTACTTCACGCGGAAACGGCCGCGGCCAACCTTCTTCACATTCTTCATCTCGGTCAAGGCGATGCCGACGCTCTTGGCCAGAGTCTTGTTCTTGCTCTTGTAGCCGGCGCGCACGACTTCGGTGGTAATGTCCTTGACGGCCATGACGCCGCCACCGGCGAGGACGTTGTTCACGAATTCCTTCAGCGAACCGGGCCGCGTTTTTCCAGCTTGTCGGCCGGGCTTGGGCCCCGGCCGGCGACCGGCGGGCTTGCGCGTGGGCGCCTCGGCGGTGAAACCGAGTTTCGCGAGTGCCTGGTCGATGTCGGCAATCTGGCTGTCGATCTCGGCCCGCTGCTTGAGCAGCGCGGCGCGATGGTCGGTGACACCCTTGAGGGCATCGGTGACTCCGGACAGCTTGTAGGTGAGCTTCTGCTTCTTGACACGTTTGATGCGGCCGGTCTTGCGTGTGATCTTCTTCGCAGCCTTGCGGCGCTTGGCCTTAGCCATGGCGTATTCTCCAATCCATAGGAACCAAACAAGACAAGTATTGTCGATGACCGCTGTGCACGGTACTGCAACACTAGTGCTCGTTTAAGGGCAATCGGCGGCGAAGTCAACCCATGGACGTGATTTCCATCCCCTCGGAGGCGGTGGTGACTGGCGAGAAGTGGTGTATGTCGCGTGTGGCCGGTTGCATGACACAAGACGTCGCGCACTCAGCCGCTGGAGTTGCTTAGAACGCCAGATCATCGTCGCCGTTGGCAGTTGCGGCGGTGGACTCGCCGGGCTGGCCGGCTTTAACAATGGTTGACAGGACATCACGCAGTTGCTCGGGGCGGAAGGGCTTGCGCAAGAAGCCGTGAGCGCCGGCATCCAGGAGTTGTTGGATGCGTGTGTCGCTACCCTCGGTCGAGGCAATGACGATCGGGATGTCGCGCAGACTCTCGTCCACATGGATGCGGGCCAGCAGTTTCTGGCCGCCCATCACGGGCATGTTGACGTCCAGTAGGACAACGTCAATCTGATGCTCGTGCATCTGGGCCAGGGCTTCGATTCCGTTGGCGGCTTCGTGGATCTCGCCTACGTCCAACCCGCACATGCCGATCGTACGTTTTATCATCGTACGCATCGTGCCGGAGTCATCCACGATCAGGATATTGGTAGCCATGTCTATGTTCCTACCTCTTGGCGAGCAGGGCCCGAGCCGATTGCAGCTCGCCCACCATATCGAGTCCGATGTTCTCCAAGTCAGCTTCTACCAAACCGTGATGCTCGAGAACTTCAGGCGTCGCTCGGTAGGCCAGTCCATCGTCGCCGACTCCGATCCCCAGCAACAGAGCTACCGAGTCGGCCAGATACACCGCATCCACCTCTGGATCAATCTTGGGCAAGGCCCGCGGTTCGTGATGATATTGAATGCACAGGGCGATGTGCTCGGGCAAGCCCCAGGTCTCCGCCAGACGCGCCCCCACTTCCGCGTGAGTGAACCCCAACACCTGCAGTTCGGCTTCTGAGAAGGAGGCCCCGTCATCGTTCACGCGTCGCACGATTTCCGCGTAGTCGCGCCCGACGAATTCGTTGAGGATTATCTTACCGATATCGTGCAGCAGTCCGGCGGTGAAGAGCATGTCTTCCTGGGCCAGACCCATACGCCGTGCCATGAGTTGCGCGCCTGCTGCCACTGCCATCGAGTGATTCCAGAGGGCTTCCGCCGGCAGGCCGTAACCCTCCTGCGGCTTACCGAGCATGCCGCGCGCGTGGGCGTTCATCACCAGTTGGAACACCTTCACCGTGCCGAGCAAGCTGACGGCGTCGTCCAGGGACTCGACCGAGCGGGCCAGCCCCAAGTATGCCGAGTTGCACAGCCTGAGAACTTCGGCCGTCAGTGACGGATCGTACCGGATCACATCGACTATCTGTGGTATCGAACTCTCGGGGTCGCTAACGACGTTCATCAGTCGCAGGACCGTGGCCGGCAGTGCCGGCAACGTTTCGACCCGCTCGATGATGCTGCTCAGAGCGCATGCAGTCACAGCGGCACCTCCTGGTTGCGCGATTTGATCGTGACCGTACCGGCCCCCACGTCCAACTTCAGAGTACGGCTGATGGCACCGCCCACGTTCTCAGCCTTTATCATCACACCGTTCTTCCAGAGTATCTTGCGCAGCGCCAAGTAATTGCGTTTACCGATGTTGAAAGTCCCGTTGTCGTCCAGTAATGATGATCCGCCCGCCACCCGGACTTCAATCCGAGTCTTGATCGCGCCGAGTTCGTACATGGCTCGGAAGAGCCGTGGCACGCCTGTGTCGCAGAACATAGCGGGGTTACTCTTGGCTTTCTCGGGTGAGAGCTGGGACTCGGGCAGCATGTAGTGCAACATGCCGCCGACATGGACCGCCGGATCCCACAGCACCAGCCCGATGCAACTACCCAGCGAGTAGGTGATGATGGTGTCGCCCGGGTCTCCGGAGACGGCCAAGTCGGCTATGTCAACAACGGCAGTGGCCATTGGGCTTCTCGATTGGTGCCAGTCTGGGCCTCGTCATCTTGCCCTGCTCAGGCCAGCCGATTCTCGCATCGGCCTTATGGCCCCCCGTCATCAGCCCGCGGCGCCGCTGTCCTGGTCCGCCGATGCCGCCTGAACCGCGGCGGCCGCATCCTCGTCCACGAGCACGCAGTCGATATTGAGGAGGATCTTGACGTCGTCCTTGACCTTGCCCATGCCCAGGATGAAGTCCGCGTTGACCCCAGCTCCCAGGGGCGGAGGAGGGTCGATCTGGCTGGCGTCGATGTCCAGCACTTCCTGCACGGTATCCACGATGACGCCGACCAGCGTTCCGACGTCCACTACGACGACGCAGGTCTGCTCGGTGTACTCCTCGGGAGCGAGCCCGAATTTCAGTCGCAGGTCGATAACCGGGATTACCTGGCCGCGCAGGTTTATCACACCCTTGACGTGGGCGGGCATCCGTGGGACGGCGGTGACGGCCATGATCCCGATAATCTCACGCACTTTGAGAATCTCGATGCCATATTCC
>CAZUCH010000062.1:0-10703 GCA_964619045.1 uncultured Planctomycetales bacterium
CGCAGCACATCCGCCATCCGGTCCAGCGCGTAACCCTTGCCGATTCCGCCCAGATCGAGCTCCACGCCTGCCGCACACACGCCGATGGTATGCCCGGCCGGGTCAAACGCCAGCGGCACGACGCCCGCACTGACCGGCTGGCTGCGAAACGCGACGTCAAACGCGCCGCCGGTATCGGTCTGGACGCGCGCGGCCAATTGCAGACACTCGATCGTCTCGGTGCTGACGCGGATCGAATCCCCCGGTTCCAGGCCGTTGAGGCGAGCAATGTCGCTGTGGGGCACGAATCGGCTAAGGAGGTTCTCGATCCGTTCGAGCTCATCAAACGCCGCCTGGGCTGCCTGCCGGGCGTAGCTCGAATCCGCGCTGACTACGTACAGCCCGAACGTACACGCCATCGCGTCGTGCTCGAACCGGTGGACGGCGTCGGCCGAGTTGTGCTCGCGCGGATCGATCATCCCGGTGCCGGCCTCGTGCTGGGCGTGCCGCTACCGGCGCGCAGGTGCTCGATAAGCGCGGCCCACAGATCGCGGCGGACATACACCAACAGTCGTTCATCACGCCGCAAGCCGTGAGTGTTGACCCGGTAGTCGTCGCCCAAACGCTGCGCCAACTCCTGTTCGTAGCGCGACGATGCGATGATAACATCGGCGGCGGGCTCCGGCGGCACACCTTCCCAGTACCCGACGTGCTCGAATCGTCGCAGATACCATGGCAGCGGCCAGCAGTTCTCGACCATGACCATGACGAGCATCCGGCGACCTTCCGGATGCACGTCGGCGAGTTGTTCGAGTTGCCGCGTCAAGTCCGCCGCACCGTGGAGCGTCGTGGCGTAAACGTACGGATTGCCCGGATAGGCGCAGTACTTGCGGCTACTGGCACGCTGGGCCAACAACCCAAGATGCACACTCGCCGCGATCAGAATCACGATTATCACAGCTTTGAGGCTAACGGGTCGCGCTGCACGCATTAGGGCAACGGCGCCGCACCCGGCCAGCAGAATCATGCCATGTAGCGCGCTGAGGATGCACCAGGGCGTCTTGTATGGAATCGCGGAGTAGACCAGCACCATCAGCACCGTGTAAATCGTGAGGAAACGCGGCAGGGCGACGTTGCCGCGCGGCTTTCCGGCTATGGCCGACACCATACCCACGAGGCTCAGCGCGACGATCAGCCACTCGCCCCAAACCGGCCCCCGATCGGCGCCCCAGAATACCAACAGCCGCGCGTAGTAGTGCCACGGATGTACGTGTACGCCGTTCTCGCCCGCGCGCTCGAAGTAGGTCGTAAACGCCCGTAGTGAGTCCAGCGGTCCGTCGGCGTTCGTGAAGAACCCCGAGAACAGTACGGCGGATACGACAGCGGCCGCGAGTGTGGCGCAGCCAAGTACGCCCGGACACAGCCAGGGCTTCGGCGACACGGGCACATCCATCCCACGTCGCTGCCATAACACGGTTAGCACAGACGCCAATGCCGCCGACGCCAGCGCAATGACGCACGTTTCTTTCGTCGCATGCATCAGTCCGACACCGGCGCCCGCCAGGATAGCCCAGCCGGCGCGCTTGGTGCGCACATATCGCCACCCGGCCCCAATCACGAGCAGCGTGAAGAAGACCAGCAGCGTTTCCTGGATGTAATACCCGCTGTAGAACACCAGCGCCGGCGAAAGTGCGGTCAGAATCGCCGCCCAGACGGTCGCCCAGCGACCCAACCCGTCCGCGACCAGCAGGAGCAGCAGAATCAACCCGACGCCGAAGATCACCGGCACTGCGCGATAGGCCACGATCTCCATCTGGCGCCAATCATCGGCCCCCATGAGCCAGACGACCGGCAGCGTCGCGTAGTACAGTGTCGGCCCGTGATACTCGTTGAGGTCGTACTCGTAGACCCCCGTTTGCCACAGTTCGTTCAGCTTATACGCGTGGACCGCCTCGTCCACGTGTACGGGCCGGACGCCCAACCCCGGCAATCGCAGCGCGAGCCCCCCCGCGCCGATCAATGCGATCGAGACGACGAATGTAGCGGTGCGTTTCATTTCGCCGGCGTGCCGAAGACCTCCACCTCGACATAGTGGTTCTGGTCGTCGGACGTGCTGCCCTTGCTGTATAGCCGAACGTAGCGCGCGGCGACGCCTTTGCCGTCGATCAGCTTGCCCTCGAACGTCTCCCAGTACTCGAGTTGGTCGCCGAGGCCCAGTCCGGACGAACTGTCGTAATCGTTGCTGTAGATCGTTCGCACGTTCTCTATGAAGTCCGCGTCATCGGCCACCTGGACCACGACGTCGTGATAGACCCGCGCGCTGGCGTGATAGTGCCAAACCAACAACGCGTGGATCGCACAGTTGTGCTTCAGGTCAATCTGCACCCACTGCAACCCGGGGCCCAGCTCGACATACTCACCCTCGCCTGCTTCCTTGTTGCCGTCCGTGACACACTTGATCTCACCGATGATCGGATCGTCGTCGCTGCTCGTGACCGGCTTGCCACGCGCCACGTTCTTCGTACCCGGAGGCACCATCGGCATCTCACGCGGCCCCTTGCGCGGCTTCTCCAACTTGGTGCCGGCCGGCGTATTAGTCGGCGTGCCCTTGAAGACCGGCTTGGGCAGCTTGATGTCCAGCGGCACGAGCTTCGCTTCATCAGGCTTCTTGGCGCCGTCCGCGCTCGGCTTGTCTTGCCCGTGTGCAGCCGGCACGGCGGCGGCGATCAGCCCCAGACCCAGCATGAGCGTCGCCAGACGGCCAATCAGATTCACGTTCATCTTCATACCATCCATCGTGTCTTACCTCTTGGCTGCCGACCGGCGATTCCCAGCGCGATCACTGTCAACACCAGCGCCAGCCCGCTGACCATGTGCGCTTTGGCGAGCAGCCTCTGTTCCTCATATCCGCAAACTGATAGCATCGCTACCAGTACGGTCATCATCGTAACCAATCCCAAGAGCAGCGCCAGCCAGCACAACTTCGGCGGCAGACCCACGATTCCGTTGTGGCCGTTCCAAGCCCGCACCAGCGGCACACCGACCAACCCAACCATCAGTAACGGCGAACCCGCCATATGCGCCAACAGCATCCAGCCGGACAACTCGCCGAGTATCCACGATGCACCGAACCCGGTGATCGCCAGAATCGCGGCTCCCAGAAGCGCGATGTTGTGCGACAGCCGCTCCATTCGCGAACGCAAATCGTGCCACCGGGAGTCCATCACGACTCCGCGGCTTGGCACACCCAGCACCTTCCGCAGCAGAACCAGTGCGATCAGGCCCGCGCAAGCGAACCCGAACCACTTGAACAGCGGTCTGAATTGAAATGCAAACGCCCAGATCGAAGCCAAGCCATGTGGATAGCCGTTGAACTCGCGCATCGCGGCGTGAGTTCCCTTGCTGCCCATGCCCAACACGACTTCTCCGAAGAAAATCGCGCCTTCGTCGCCGTGACAATCTTCACAGCCGCGGACTCCCAGTGCCTGCGCCGCCGGCCGCACATCGTGCGCCAGCGGCCACGTGTAGCTGTCGGCGACAATGTCGGCCCCATGAACAAGCCGCGTGGGCACAATCACGCCCGCCCTCTCCACAAACGCCGGCCCTACAATCTCCGGCGGCGTCTGGGCCGTACGGTCGCGCGATGCGGTCCCCAAACCATGCGCCAGCGACGTCTGGAATCGTTTCGTCGTCATCCCCGGCCACGGTCCCGAGTGACACACCGTGCAACTCAGCTTCTCAAGATGCAGCGGCGGCAGGCCGGCGTGCCCAGGGTGAGGAGCGCGCAGCCGTCCGCCCAGCGCCGCTTCGATCGCCGTGGCGCCCGCCACCCCCAGGTGACAGCCGCGACAACTCAGCGACGCCTTGGTCGGCTGGGTCGTTGGATGCGCCTCACCTTCGTAGCCGCGTGTCATGTCGTGGTCCAGACCGTGCCGGTGACAGTCCACGCACGTCAGCCCCGCAGCCAGATGCACATCGCGATCGGTCTGCCAGTCGAGCGGAGCGTCCGCGCCAACTTCGCGCACCGTGTGGCAGAAGTAGCAGCGCTCGGCCGGCGGCCGGCCTGTCACATCGAACAGCACCCGGTCATCCGGATCAAAACGCGTGCGGTCGTAGATCAGTAGCGGGCCGGCTTGGTCGGGATAGTCCGGGTTGGGCGGCGTGTACGGATCCCACTCATCCGGTGCCTTGCGCGCCTCGCCACGAACGACGCCCAGCCCCAGCGCCACCGTCGGAGCCCACTTGAAGTTCTCCTTCTCGATCTGCCGGGCGGCTTCAGCCGGATCGTGTTGCCGACTCGCCGAGTGGCAGAACATGCAGTCGATCTCGAGCTTGCCCGACACGCTCCAGCGCAGCCACTCGTCGGAGTCCTCGACTACCGCGTCGCTCGGCTCGCCGAACCCGCCGCCAGGTGTGTGTCCACCGAAGCGTTTGACGAAATCCCAGTGGCTCCAGCCCATGTCCGAGAGCTTGCGCGTCCCCGGCCAGCCGCGCTCCGACACAGGCTGCACAACCGACGTCTGCTCATCAATCACAAACCACGGCTCGCCCGGCTGACCTGGATCGGCACCCGAATCAGAAGCACCAAAGTGCCACCCATGCGCAATCTGGGCATAGGGGTGACACTTGCCGCACGTCGTCCGCGGCGAATACGGCAGTGCCGGTTCGTCTTCGGGGTCGATGGCCCCCCCACCGTGATCGTACAGCGTGATGCGATGCACATAAGGCGCCCGGCTATCCGTACGAAGCAGTTCGCCGCCCTCTTCCTCGTCACCGAAACTCACCGCCGACCCCAGCGCCGCCACGACCGCCAGCACCACGCACGTCGCCCACGCCCCTTGCGGTTCGAGAAGGGAAATGTGGCACCGGCATCTTGCCGGTGGAATCACAGGCTGGAAGCCTGTGCCACAGTTTGGTTGCGGCCGAAGGCCGCGCTGTTCTTCGGTCTTGCGTCCGGCCGCGAATCTGATCAAACGCCCGTCCTCATGCCTTGAAATCGTCGGCCGTAAACTCGACTCGGCAACCGTTCTCGACCGCCTCGTTGGCCTTCAGCACGGAGACCGCCGTCTCGAAGCCGATCTCCGCCGGACACGACAACGGCGACCCGACGCGAATCGCGTTGAAGAAATTCTCCAGGTGCACTTGGTGGGGCGGCTTCTGGCTCTCGGCCAACAGCCGTTGGGATTCCGGATCCTTCGAGCCGTCGGGGGCCAGCGTCTCGCCGATCTTCAACTGGATCGCGTCGCGGCCCATGGTCTCGACCATCGAGGCCTCGTCCTCCCATTCCCGCCGCTTGGCCTGCACCTCGCGGAACAGGAACCCCTTCCGCGCATCCTCGGAAATCACCAGCGAACCCTCGTCGCCCATGAAGGTTTCGAAGAACCCGCCGTGGCTGGTGCTGTTGAGCACTTGATACGAGCCGCGCACCGTATGTCCACCGACGTTGAATTCGTAGATCGCGAACACGTTGTCGTACCACTCGCGGTCCTCGTAGTAGTCCAGCCCGCCGCTAGCCAATACGCCGACGGGCCTGGTCTGGAGGAACCAGTTGAACACGTCGATCTGGTGCGAGCCGAGGTCGGCCATCGGCCCGCCCGAGTACTGCTTGTACCAACGCCAGTTGCGGAACCGGTCCATGTTTTCATAGCCGTACTTGTCGAGCGTGGCCTGGTCGAGTTCCTTGCCCTTGGGCCAGCCCAGATCGTAGCGCTTGGCCCGGTTCCACTGTCCATATACATGCGTGAGCCGCCCCAGAACCTTATCCTTCTCTATCATCTTGCGAGCGTGCCAGTAACGCGGGTTGCTACGCCGCTGGTGACCGATCTGGAGCAGCTTGCCGGTCTCGCGGGCCGCCTCCACCATCGACCGGCAACCCGCAATCGTGTTCGACATCTCCTTCTCGCAGTACACGTGCAGCCCGGCCCGCAGACACGCGCCGACATGCTCGGCATGGACCCAGTCAGGCGTGGCCACGATCACCGCGTCCAGATCGGTCTCCGCCGCCAGCAGCTCCTGATAATCGGCGTACACGTGTACCGGCATGTCGTACTTCTTCAGGATGTTGCGGGCGTACGTCTGGTGATAGGGCCAGATGTCGCAAATCGCGACAAAACGCACATCAGGAATCTTCAGACATTGCGTTAGCAGATTACGCCCCTGGCTGCCGGGGCCGATCATCGCGATCCGCAGCTCATTGCTCTTATTAGGGGCCTCCTGGGCCCAGGTTGGCAGCGTCACCATTAATCCCGCCCCAGTAGCGGCGGCGGCAGCCATAAACTCCCGGCGGCTCGGTCGCGGATTGTCCGACTCAGCGTGATTCGTCTTCATGTGGGATACCTCAAGCGGCAAGGCCCGACCCGCACCGGCGGCAGGCGTCGCAACCTGTCCAATGTACCGGCACTCGCAGGGGAGTCAACGCCGGGTCGTTGCCCGGCGCCGGCCGGCTCGCTACGCTGACCACGACATGCATGAGAACTCGTTATCTATTGTCATTCCAGCGTTCAACGAGGCTGGCCGCCTCCCCCCCACGCTCCAGCGCATCCGCTCCTACATGATCGAATCCAACCGGCGGGCTGAGATCATCGTCGTCGACGACGGCAGCACCGACGGGACGTCCGATATCGTAGCCGCCTTCGCCCCCGAGCCCCTCACTCTGCAATTGATCCGAAGCACCAAAAACCACGGAAAGGGTCACGTCGTCCGCCAGGGCATGCTCGCGGCGACCGGCGAACTGCTACTGATGTCCGATGCCGACCTCTCCACGCCGATCGAGGAGATCGAGAAGCTGCTACCCTGGATCGAGCGCGGTTGCGACATCGTTATCGGTTCGCGCGACAAACCCGAGTCGCTACTCGATCCACCCCAACCGTTCACTCGCCGACTGCTGGCACGGTCATTTCGGGCGCTGCGCCGGCGTGTGCTGCTGGCGGGGCTGTCCGATACGCAATGCGGCTTCAAGCTCTTTCGCTCGGCCGTAGCCCGCGACGTATTCAGCCAGGCGACAGTGGACGGATGGCTATTCGACTGCGAAGTGCTGGCCCGCGCCCAGCGGCGGGGCTATCGCATCCAAGAGGTCGGCGTCGTGTGGCGCAACCACCCCCACACGCGCGTCGCTGTCCACCGGGAGATTCTCCGAGCTCTGCCGACACTCCTCTCAATCCGCCGGCGAGTAGGCCGCATGTAGCACTCATCTCAAGGGCCGAATCCAGATGTTCCTGTAACGCACAGGGTTGCCATGAGCCTGGAGCTTGAGCGGCTGCTGGGCCGCGTGCGCCTTATACGGCTCGATCGTACGCCACGCGCACGGCCCCATTATCTCGGTGTTGTGATGCACCAGCAGACCATTGTGAAACATCGTCACCTTGGCACGCTTGACCAGTTTGTCACCCTCAAACACGGGCGCCGTGAAGATGATGTCGTACACCTGCCACTGGCCCGGCTGACGCGTGGCGTTGACCAACGGCGGGGTTTCGCCATAAATCGCGGCGGCCATCCCGTCGGGGTAGATATTCTCTGTGTATGAGTCAAATACCTGGACCTCGTAGAGCTTCATGAAGTACACGCCGCTGTTGCCGCGGTTCATCTGCTCGCCACGCGGCGGATCAGGAGCCGCCCACTCGACGTGCAACTGGCAATCGCCGAAAGACTCCTTCGTTACGATGTCACCTTCAGTGCAAAGCAACACGCCGTCCTCAATCCTCCACTTGTTGGGCTCCCATTGCGAGAGACTCGTGCCGTCGAAGAGGACGACGGCGTCGGATGGCGCGCTGCCGACCTGCTGCTGCGTACTGGCCCGACCGGGCACGACCACCGGCGACTGGGGACGGTCGGGATCATGCTTGTGAAAGCCCGCCCAAGGGAGAATCGGCGTGTCCTTGTAGCCGACAACGCCGCTGCCGTCCTTAGCCTTGACGACCTCCTGGGCGTTTGTTCGCTGTGCAACACATGCGGCAAGCACGAAGGTGACGATAACAAGCCGAAGGGTGACGGAACTCATAGCAGTTTCCTCCTGGTTCACGCCTCATTGCCTGGGAATGGTCCTGGTCGCGCAGGCTACCCCCGATGGAGCGACAGCGTCAAATAGCAATCAACCAACGGGGAAGCAAGTGGCGACCGCCAAGCGAGCAGAGCTGTGTCGCCGGCGGGATGCGGCTACTGATACTGCGGGGCTTGGAACATCCTCTTCGCGAGCCCGACCAGGTAGAATGACCCGGTGATGCAGATCAGATCCTCACGCGTGACGCAACTGCATGCGATCCGGTAGGCCTCTTCCAGTGTCTCGCCAACCTGGGCCATCTTGGTGCTATTCTCAGCAAAGCGGGCCTGCAGGTCATGCGGATCAACAGAGCGCGGCGTGCCATTGGTCGTGAAGATGACCTTGTCGGCGCCGAGTTGAAGCTGCTTCAGCATCCCATCGACGTCTTTGTCGACCGAACAGCCGAAAACGACGACCATCGAATCGTACCCTACGTTCTGCCCGATCGCCCGCATCAATGCGACCACGCTGGCCGCGTTGTGGGCGGCGTCAACGACCGTGAGCGGCATCGCCCGAACCTGTTCCAGACGCCCCTCGATTCGAACCTTGGCCAAACCGTCGATCGCACCTTGCTGCGGCACCTCGAACCCCGATTCACGCAGAGCATCTACGATGCCCAGCGCCACTCCGCAGTTGTGCGCCTGGTGATCGCCCAGCAACGGCACCCGCAGATGGTCAAAACGGGTGCTCGCAGTCGCCATGCATACACGCGTGTGCGGCCCGCTGGCCCGCGACGACTCGAACCGATAGCTGAATTCGATATCATCGCCCACGAACCGTATCGGGCACTTCTCCCGCTCGGCCACCCTCCGCAATACCTGCTTGACGACCGCCGGCTGCGGCGCACTGATCACAGTTGCGCCCGTCTTGAAGATGCCGGCCTTCTCCTCGGCAATCTTCTCGAGCGTGTTGCCGAGCTGCGCCACATGGTCGTAGCTGATACTCGTTATCCCGCACACCTCGGGCTTGATGACGTTGGTCGAGTCCAGCCGCCCTCCCAGACCAGTCTCGATAACCGCAATGTCCACCTTGTTGCCCGCAAAATGAAGGAAGGCGGCGGCGGTCATCAACTCGAAGAACGTCGGATCATCACGCTTCAACTCGTTCACAACCGGCGCGATCTTGGCCATCAGCTTCGTGAATTCGCCCTCGGTTACCAGAGCGCCATCGATGCTGATCCGTTCGCGAAGATCCAAGATGTGAGGCGAAGTGTAAAGTCCGGTCCGATAACCAGAGTTCTGCAACATCGACGCCACCATATGGCAGGTCGAACCCTTGCCCTTGGTGCCCGCGATGTGGACCGTCTTCAGGTCCTTGTGCGGATTGCCCAGCCCCGCCAGGATGCGTAACATCCTAGACAGATTGAAGTTAGTGTGATTATAGCCGACGCGGACCATCTTCTCGTAGTCGGTCCGGTCGTTCAAGAACGCCAGGGCCGAGGCGTATGTGCGGATGGCCTTGCCCCGCGCTGTGGTCCCACTCTTCGCCTTGCGAGCCTTGGTCTTGGGGATTCGCTTGGCAACGGAAGTTCGTTTTGTAACTATTTGAGCCATGGCGGATGGACAATAACTGATTAGCACCGTTTCGTCAAGATCACACGCCCCCGTCGGGTTCTAGCAGGAGTACCCGATAACAACCTAACCTCTCTCCCAATAAATAGTTACAGGCGTCCCAGTGTTCCACGCCCAGGCCAGGAACTCGCCACATCAGCGCGCCCTGTGTCTTGGTATATACGCTATACTGCCGACTTGGTTCCAATGTTATCGGGATGCCGACATGAAAACTGCCCGCGTCGAACTCGGCCAACGTTCGTATTCCATCCATATCGGACCGTCTGCGTGCGAAATGTTGCGTGAAGACAACATGGGGTTGGCCAGCGGGCAAGTCGTTATCATCGCCGACCAGACCGTCGCCGACCTGCACGGCGACCGACTCCTCGCACAGTTGCCACCCCAGACACCCCTCCTGACCTTCCCCGCCGGCGAAACCAGCAAGTCACTGGCCATGGTCGAGCGGCTGGCCGGTCGGCTGGCGGGACTTCGGCTGGAACGAGGAGGCACGATCTTAGCGTTCGGCGGAGGCGTCGCCGGCGATCTGGCCGGGTTCATCGCCGCCACCTGGCTCCGAGGCGTGCGCTTCATCCAGATGCCCACCACCACGCTGGCCGCAGTCGACGCCGCCGTCGGTGGTAAGACCGGCGTGAATCTCGCCGCCGGCAAGAACCTGGTGGGGGCCTTCCACCAGCCGGCGGCTGTTGTAGTTGATACTGGTTTTATCAATACGCTCTCGGCGCGCGATTTCAGCGCCGGTCTGGCCGAGAGCGTCAAGCACGCCGCCATCCGCGATGTCGACTTCCTCGACTGGCACGAAGACCACGCGGACGCGCTCCTGGAGCGAGACGCCGATGTCCTGTCGCAGCTCATCGCGCGCAATTGTGCGATCAAGGCCGACGTCGTGGCCCGCGACGAGCGAGAAGCCGGTCTGCGCGCCGTCCTCAACTACGGCCATACCGTCGGACACGCCTTCGAGCACCTGCTGGACTACGAACTCCGCCACGGCGAATGCGTCGGGCTGGGCATGATCGTCGAAAACGAGCTGGCTCGAGCGCGCGGCCTGCTAACCGCGGAGTCAGCCCAGCGCATCCGCCACCTCCTCACACGCCTAGCGCTGCCGACCGCCCTCCCGCGCC
>CAZUCH010000063.1:0-10457 GCA_964619045.1 uncultured Planctomycetales bacterium
CGCGCCTGGTTGACAACGGACGATGCCAACCCAGCCTACTGCGACGCGCTAACGCGAGCCGACGCGGCGACGGCAGCCACCCTGGGGCTCGACGTGCGCTTCGGGCTGCGGATCTCACATCTAGCGCAGACCAGTGCGTTCCGCGTGTTCGTGGCCCGGATGCTGCTCGATGGTCGGCGTTGCGCACAGTGCTACAACGTGGCGCTGGCGGCCTATCGCGCGCGGCGAGGCGTGCGCACGCCGGGTCGGCCGGTGCCGGCGCTGCTGATTACGGAAAGTGCGGCTGAGTTGCCGCTGTGGGTCATGAGGCCCGATGAGCCTCGGCGACGATTGTTCTTGAGCGAGCACGGCTCCGAGATTGAACTGGCGACCGACCAGCGCGTGCTCGGCAGGCTGTCACGTGATACGCTCGGCCGGCTCGAAACTCACTCACGACCATGGCCGCTCGAAGACGCCGGCTGGCACCTGTGGCCGCGGGCTTTGACGCTGTCGGCATTCGCGCGGCTCTTTCTGGCGGATGTGTTCATCCACGGCATCGGCGGGGCCCGCTATGACGAGATGATGGAGGAGTTCGTACATGCGTGGCTGGGCGTCGAGGCGGCGCCCGCGTGTTGTGTGAGTGCGACGCTACGTTTGCCGTTTGAGGCGCGGAATGTGGGCCCGGGCGATGTGGTCGCTGCCTGGCAACGTTGTCGCGATCTGCGCTGCAATCCGCAGCGTCATCTGGACAATCCGCCGGGCGAATTGGTTAAGCGTCGCGCGGAACTGGTGCGCAGCTCGGAGGAGTTACGGCGGCGGCGGCCGGACGATCATGCCGGTCGGGGCGTCGTATTCGGCGAATTGCGGCGGGTCAACGAGCAGTTGCTGGCAAGCGATCCGTGGCGCGCCGCGGAGTACGAGCAGGACGCGCGGGCTTTGGAGGCTGATCTGAAAAGCGACGGGATCGCGCTGGACCGCGAGTACTTCCACGCCCTGCACTCACGGTCAACGCTCGAGGAGCTCGTGCGACGGATTCGCCGAATGGTGGGCGCTGGCGGGCGCGGCTAGCGCGGCTGGGGCGGCGAGTTGTCGGACGTCCGCGGCAGCCGAGTCTTGTCGGCGCCGGGGCGGGATGGCGTTGCCGGCTGCCGCGACGGGTTGTTATGGGGCCTGGACGGGATCGGAAAAGCGTTGGCCCTTACTAACCCACTTCGGCGTGTGGCACGATACATAGGTTGAGGCTGTGGGTCACCGCTCGTTTGAGCGGGCAGCCTGGCTTGGAGGGTCCGGGTTTCGGCGAGCTCGGACTCTCTTTTCTTGCGCGCTGCCCGAGACGTGGCCAGACGGGGGATGGGCGGGTATCCTCTCGGCTTTGATGGTGACTTCGAGAAGGAGATCGAAGACATGTCGGCCATGAACGTCGCGCTGGATTATGGAAACGTGCTGAACTCCGCCGTGGGAGCCGCACACGGGCTCAGCCCGGCAGAGATCAAACGGTCAGAGGCCGCGGTCAAGGAAATCGTCGCCCGGATCGAACGCGAGCGCCGCGGCGGCGAGCACCGTTACCGTGATCTGCCAGCCGATACGCGGATGCTCAAGATCGTGCGGGCCGCCGTGCGACGTTACGCCGGACGGTTCGAGAACCTGGTTGTGTTGGGGATCGGGGGGTCGGCACTGGGCAACATCGCGCTGCAAACGGCGCTCAACCCGCCCTATCACAACCTGATGGCGGGCAAGTCGCGCCGTGGGCCGCGGTTGTTCGTATTGGACAATGTCGATCCGGTGCAACTGGCCAACCTGATCGAGACGCTGGGCAGCGGCCTGCGCAAGACGCTGTTCAACGTCATCAGCAAGTCGGGCGAGACCGCCGAGACGGCCGCACAATTCCTGATTATCCGCGACCTGCTGGTTCGCAAATTGGGCAAGAAGGCGCTCACGAAGAATGTGCTGGTGACGACCGATCCCGACGGCGGCACGATGCGTGACATCGTCACGGCGGACGGATTCGACGCCTTGCCGGTGCCGCCGGGCGTGGGCGGGCGTTTCTCGGTGCTGTCAGCGGTGGGGCTGTTCTCGGCCGGGATGTGCGGGATCAACATCGGCAAGCTGCTGGGGGGAGCGGCGGAGATGGGGGCGCGCGTCGGCGGACGGGCGGTCAAAAAGAACCCGGCGGCGATGCTGGCACTCCTGCTGCACGCGTTCTACGTGCGCGGCAAGCGGCTACACGTGATGATGCCCTACGGCTATCAGCTCAAGGACTTGGCGGACTGGTACCGGCAGTTGTGGGCCGAGAGTCTGGGCAAGCAGCACGACCTCGATGGAGAGCCGGTGACTGTCGGCGCAACGCCGATCAAGGCTCTGGGAGCGACCGATCAACATTCGCAGGTACAGCTCTATCGCGAAGGTCCGAACGACAAGGTCTTCATCTTCCTGGAAATCGAGAAGTTCGCGCGCGATGTGAAGATTCCGCGAGTGGGCGGGACGCCTGAGCCGTTACGGTATCTTCAGGGCAAATCCCTGGGGCGACTGCTCAACGCTGAGAAGCTGGCGACTGAATCGGCTCTGGTGTCCAGCCGGCGGCCGTGCATGACGATCCGCCTTCCGAAGGTCAACGAGGAGACGGTCGGGCAGTTCATCATGCTGTGGGAGGCGGCGACGTCGATCATGGGCGGGCTGCTGAACATCGATCCCTACGACCAGCCGGCCGTGCAGACCGGCAAGGAATATACGTTCGCTCTGATGGGTCGCGCGGGCTATGAGAAACAAGCTCGGGAGCTGGAGCGCGGCGCCCGGCGGGGCGGGAAGTACACGGTATCATGACGGAATGGCGACACAGCAGGTGCGGGCGAGCCGGGCTTCGTCCAGCGCGGCTTCGGAGGATGTGACATATGCGGCATGCTGTAATCATGGCCGGTGGTTCCGGAACGCGACTGTGGCCCTTGAGCCGAAAGGCACGCCCCAAGCAGCTTCTGCGGCTGTTCGACGGAGCATCACTGCTGCAACTTGCTCGGCGACGGCTGAAGGGGCTGTTTGATCCTGGGAACATCTGGGTCATAACCTCCGCGCAGTATATCGATCAGGTTGCCGAGGAGCTGCCCGACGTGCCGCGTGAGAACCTGATCGGCGAGCCGATGGGACGGGACACGGCCAACGCGATCGGCTTGGCGGCTCACCTGGTGATGCTGCGTGATCCGGAGGCGACGATGGCGGTCTTCACGGCCGACCATATCATCAGCCCGCAGGATCAGTTCGCCGCCGCGATCACCGCGGGACTGGTCGCCGCCGAGAGCAACCCCGACAGTCTGGTCACGTTCGGGATCTCTCCGCGGGCGCCGCACACGGGTTACGGCTATATTCGACGGGGTGGCAACGTTGGCGGTCAGACCTATCGGGTGTCGGCGTTCAAGGAGAAGCCCACGCTCGAGACGGCCCGCGAGTACCTCCAGTCGAGCGAGTACTACTGGAATAGTGGGATGTTCGCGTGGCGGACAGCGGCGATTCTGACGGAGCTCAAGCGCCTGTTGCCTGACAATACGCGTGGCTTGGCGTCGCTGGCGGCCGACTGGGAGCGCATAGCTGATACGGACGAGTGCGCGAATCGCTTCGGGCAGTTGCACAAGGTGTCGATCGACTACAGCGTGATGGAGCAGGCCGAGAGCGTGTTGGTAGTGGAGATGGACTGCGACTGGAAGGATCTGGGCTCGTGGGGAGCGCTGGCCAGCACTCACGCAGCCGACGAGAGCGGTAATGTGGCAATCGCGTCGCGGTCGCTGGTCGTGGACGGCCAGGACAACGTGCTGGTCAGCGATTCGGATCATCTTCTGGTCGTCATGGGGCTGAGCGACGTGGTGGTGGTCCACAGCGCGGACGCCACGTTGGTGTGTCGGCAGGAAGATTCCGAGCGGCTCAAGTCGTTGATCGCCGCTCGGCAGGCACGCTTTGGCGGGGAGTACGACTAGGGCGAATCCACCGGCCGATTGTCCGATAACTACACTTCCCCTGTGTGGTATGTGCTTTATTCTCGTCTTGGCGGTGTTTTTATGAAACACGCGCAAAGTCGTTCCTACGGCATAAGTTACAGGACTTTGGCCGGATTCGGCCTGCGATGGTGATGTTGTTCGGCGACATGCCGGCTCGTCGGTACCCGCTCACGAGCATGGGGGGGGACGGGTGTAACTCATGCCCGGAACGATGCTTGCACCACTGCGGCCTTGCCGGAGCGGACGTCGCCTCAGACGTGGCACGCCACATGCATGAATCTAACGCGGACGTTGTCGCCGAGGTGCTTTCCGAGGGACGGGCATTGCCCATGAAGCGACCCCAAGGTTGAGGTATCACCCGACCGGGATCCAGTCGAGTCGTGCGACAGTCCATCGGCTTTCTCGTGGCCAAACGCGCTGGTGATCAGAGCAGTGTGGCCGAGACAGGAGTGAGGAAGCGATTAGGAAGAAGCAGGGGAATAGTGGTGAGCAGCGGCTCGCGGCCTTCGGGTTTGCGAGCCGCTGGTCTTTGATCGCTTCCCCGGTCGGGGTTCTGCGTCTGTTGCCGGCGGCTCCGTGGGGTGATTGCTACTCGAACAGGGGGTAGTCGCGCAGGGGGCGTTCGATCCGTGGTTGCAGGTCTGGTGTGAGGGGAATGAAAGCCGACCAGTCGTAGCGCAGCATGCAAAGCCCGTGCTGGAAGCCATCGAACTCGATCAAGGGCGACTGGCCGCGCAGCTCTTGGAGCAACCAGGCGGGGTAATCGGCGCCGGCGGCGATCGCCAATGGCGCGCCGCCGCCGAAACGTGGGTTGATCTCGATGAAGCGGATGCGCCGATCGGTGGTCACGATGCACTGAAGAGTGACGATGCCGCGAACGGACGTGCCGAGGGTCTCGACCACTCGGCGGCCGGCCGCCATGATTTCGGGGTCTTTCACGACGACGCCGCGGGCGACTTCGCCGCCGCGGACCTGCCACCGAGCGCGGGGCACGACGCAGCGCGGGACGCCGGTGAGTCCGACGTAGACGTCGAGGGTATGCTCGGTCCCAGCGACGAACTCCTGGATGATGGGGTGCGGAATGCGGTCGGCATAGTAATCGAGATCGATCTGGTCGTTGATTTTGTGGACCCACTGGCTAGCGCTGCCGGCGCGCGGTTTGATGAACAGTGGGAAATCGGTGCTGGCTGGCCGGCCCAGTTCGTCGGGCGTGCGGGTCTCGGGGGTGTCGATCTGGTGTTGGCGCAAATGCTGGAATGTCAGCATCTTGTCGCGACAAGTGCGAATGACGGCGGGCTCGGCAATGAGGGGTATGCAGCCGGCGGCGGCTATCTCCTCGCGATGGTCGCTGAGGACCGGGAGATCGGTATCCGCAGTGGGAAGCAGCAGGTCGGCGTTGCTGCTCCTGACGGCGTCGAGAACGGCGGGCATGTAAGCCGGATCGTCAACGCGGGGTACGATGATGGGCTCATCCACGCAGGCCAGCGTAGGGGCGGTTAGGTCGCTATCCAGCCCGACTAGCCGCAGAGGGATGGCTAATCGACGGGCGGCGGCGCGAAACGCCTGCAGGAGCTCGACACGGCGCCCGACACAGGTGATCAGGACCGTCACGCGGCCGGTTTGGTCGGAGCCTGAGTTCATCATCTGTAGAATGTCGTTCAGCGCGGCCGCTGCGCCAAGGGGGTGGCGCGAGAATGTCGAGCCGCCGGCCCCGAATTCCAGACGGGCTCGGGCCTGAGGCAGCGACGTGTCGCCGCCGGGTTGAGCCACCGCGCCAGGGGACCAGATTGACAGTGCGGCGCTGCCCAGATAGCCTCTTGTCGGGCGGAATTGGCAGCGGGTTACGCCAGGGCAAGCTATGAAAAAATCACCAGGCGAACGGCAAGGACGGGGCGCTTCGCGGGCGCTAGTCGCCCTGGGGCTGGTGCTGGTCTGGGGCAGCTCGTCAGCACTGACACAAAACTCGGCAGAGACTCGACCGGCGGCCGCCGCGGCCACTCAACCGGCGGCGACTTGGTTGCGCGTGGCGGCTGAGCGTGTGAATCTGCGGTCGCGGGGCGACGTCAATAGCGTGGTTGTGGCGCGCGTGGAACGCGGTACGGTGCTGCGGGCCGTGGATCGCGACCCGTACGGCTGGTATCGGATTCTGCCGCCGGAGGGTGTTTTTTCGTTGGTATCGGCGGAGTACATTGATCGGCTTAGCCCGACGGAAGGTGTGGCTTCGACGCGCGGCGGCATGCTGCGGGTGCGCGTTGGGAGTCTCGTGTGCGCGGTTGATCCGCTGCGCGGTGAGGTGCAAGCACTCTTGAAGCGTGGCACAAGTGTGCGGATCATCGGCGAGCAAGACGGGTGGCTGAAGATAGTGCCGCCAGAGGGCGTGTATCTGCACGTGTCGGCCCAGCACACGCAGCCGATCACCGACACGGAGGCCGCGCGGTTACTCGGAGCTCGGCCGGCGACGGTCACGAGCGGCGACGAGACTGCATCGAGCAGGCCGGTCGCCGACCCGAGCTTGAGTGATGTTTGGGGACAGCGGCTGGCGGCTGTCGAGGAGGCCATCGCTGTCGAGGGTGAGAAGCCTCTGCTGGAGCAAGCCTGGGCCCAGATGCAGGGGCGGCTCGACCCGATTGCGGCTCAGCGTGACGAATTGCAGGTGGCGCGGCTGGCTCAGGCGTGGATCGAGCTGCTTCAGCAGGTGGTCGAAGATCAGACAATCGCGCGGGAGGCGGAGAGCATATTGCGGCGATCCGATCGGGAACGGCGGCTGCACGAGCGTGAGATGGAGCGCATCCGGCGGATGCGGGGGCGACCAGCTTCCCAGCCAACGTCGCGGCCCACTCGCCGGACACCTTGACACTCGGTACACTATCGACGTATTGAGTGCTATTCGTCCGTTGTGTGAGAGGACTTGACACCATGAAGAAATGGCAATTTCGCGCGCGTTACTACACGTTGACCTTGGCCGCTACCAGCTTGGCGATGCTTAACGGCTGCGGGCTGAGCGATCAGCAATGGGCGTCGATCTGGCAATCGATGATCACCTCCGGCCTGAACACCGTGGTAGGCAATGTGCTGACAACGGCGACCGATACGGCCGCCTCGTAGCGGGTTCAACGGGCTCGGTGACTCCAGGATCGATGGGATAACAGCGGCAGGCCGCCGCACCTGATCAGGTGCGCGTGGCTGACTGCGCGTGTGGCACATGTGGCGTGGGTCCAACGGCACGCCGCGCGACCGGCTTGACGGAGGCTCATGAATGCATTCACGAGGCGCGGCGACGTTCGGGATGCTGGCGACACTGGTTGTGCTGGCGGGCTGTGGCGGGGGCCATGGTCGCTCTGACTATGTGACGCAGGTTCCCCGCTGGGACTACCAGCGTTATGAGCGTATCGCGGTTTTGCCGGGGCGGGCGGCGCATCCCGGGGAGGCCCGTGACGCGGGCATACTGGCCGACCGGCTGACGACCTACCTGGCTCAGAGCGGGGCGTTCACCGTGCTGAGCCGCGCCGAGTTGGCCGAGGTGTTCGCCGAGCAGGATTTGTCGCGGCTGACCGACGCAGTTGGCCAGGGCATGACCTTGCCGGAGGGTCGAATCGAGATTGCCCAGGCCCTGGTCGCGACCAAGATCACAGACTACAAGCTGATCGCCGATCGCGAGCAACACAGTACGCCGCGCTATGCGCGCGACAGGCATGGTCGCGTGCGGCGTGACCGTGGTGGGCGGCCGATCGTCGTCGGGCATGATACGTATATGGTGTATACGCACGGAGCCGAGGTCGAAGGCAGCGTGCGGGTCGTCGACGCAGCCACCGGGACGATTCTGCTCAGCCATTCGGCGCGGGTTGCGGCGCGTCCGCAGCGATCTCGGGGTTGTCCGCCCGGCCAGTCGCCTGAGGAAATGGCCTCCGAGGCGGTGCGTGAGCTGGCGACCGATTTCTACAAGCGGATCGCGCCAACGCGTATCAAGGTGAAGTTCAAGTCGGACATGCTGATAGTGGCGACCGAGTACTTCGATGGCCGCTACGAGAAAACCAGCAAGCTGTCGGTGGGACTGTCGAACTTCCTGCTGGTCGTGCGTGATCTCAAGGACGGGTGCGACCGCAACCGCTTCCGGGCGGTGATCATGGCGGAGGAAGGGCGCACCAACCTGTTTGAAGAGGAGTTCACGTGGTCCGGCGGTTATGGCCCGGAAGGCGTCTCCTACCGCGTTCCGATGGAGGCGCTGACAGCCGCCGGGGGAGAGAAGTTCGTTGCCAAGTTATACAGCGTGGGCACGCCGGAGCCGCTGATCACGAGAGAATTCGAGGTTGTCACGGAAAAGGGCGACTAGAGGACTGTCAGCCGTAGGGTCCGCTGTGCGGACCTTACTTGCCGGTTGACTTGGGGCGCAGCAGGCCGGAGCGGGGTTCTAGCCACAAATCGGCCGTCTGGCCGCGCTGGAAGTGGTGGTACGCCAGGGCGGCGACCATGGCCGCGTTGTCAGTGCAATAGCGGGCCGGCGTGAGGTGCAGATTCAGGGCGGCCGCGTCACAAGCCTCTTGAAGCTGGGCGCGCAGAGCCGTGTTGGCCGCCACGCCGCCGCCGACGAGCACGTTCTGTACGCCGACGTGGCGGGCCGCCGCTATGGTCTTTGTGACCAGTGTTTCGACCAGGGCGGCCTGGAAACTGGCTGCTACGTCAGCTAGCTCGCGCTCGCTGAGGTGCTCGACAGAACCGTACTTCTTGCCGGTGCCGTAGACGTGGTAGAGCACGGCGGTCTTGAGGCCGCTGAATGAGAAGTTGAAATGCGGTTTGTTCTTCCAGGTGCGGGGGAACCGCACGGCGCGCGGATTCCCGTCGCGAGCCAGCCGATCGATGACCGGGCCGCCGGGATAGCCCGCTTCCATGATCGCCGCCACTTTATCGAAGGCTTCGCCGGCGGCGTCGTCCACGGTCTGGCCCAGCAGCTCGAGGTCGAGGAAGTCGCGGACGTGATAGAGCGACGTATGCCCGCCACTGACGACCAGCGCGACGGCGGGGAAGGGCGGCGGATCGGTGACCAGAGCCGCACTGGTCGCGTGGGCCGCGATGTGATCGACCGGCACAAGCGGCAGATCGCAGGTTAGCGCCAGCGTCTTGGCGGCGGTCAGTCCGATCAGCAGCGAGCCCACCAGTCCGGGACCGGCGGTGACCGCAATCGCGTCGAGCCCCTGGTAGGTGATGCCGGCCTCATTGAGGGCCGCCTCGGTGATGACGCGAATCTGCTCGATGTGGGCTCGCGAAGCGATCTCGGGCACGATGCCGCCGTACTTCTCGTGCAGCTTGACCTGCGTGCTGACCAGGCTGGAACGTACGTCGCGGCCGTCGATGACAACGGCGGCGGAGGTCTCGTCGCAGGAGGTCTCGATACCCAGAATCGTGCAGGCACACATGGCGTAGTCCAGTGGTCACAACCTATACAGTAACGACGATCTTCCCGAAGTGGCGTCCTGCCGCCATGTGGCGAAAAGCCGCCGGCAACTGGTCGAAGGTGAAACGTCGGTCGATGACGGGCTCGATCTGGTGCTGGCCGATGAAACGCAACATGTCCTCGAACGCGGCGCGCGAGTCGACCATGATGCCCATGATCCGCAGCCGTTTCATCAGAATCAACCCGGTGTTGACGTTGCCGGCACGGCCGGTCAGGGCTCCCAGCAGTCCGATCGTGCCGGCGGCGCGTGTGGCTTTCATGGAGCGGTCCAGCGTGCCGGGGCCGCCGATTTCGACGGTCAGATCGGCGCCCACGCCGTCTGTCAGGTCCAGCACGGAACGGTCCCAGTCGGGCGTGGTCGAGTAGTTGACCGTGTGGTCGGCCCCCAGTTGTCGGGCGCGTTCGAGCTTGGCATCGCTGCTGCTGGTGATGATGACGCGTGCTCCGAGGGCCTTGGCGAACTGGAGGGCGAAGATGGACACGCCACCGGTGCCGAGCGTGAGCACGGTCTGACCGGGCTGAACGTCTGAGACGGTCTGGAGGGCGCTCCAGGCGGTCAAAGCGGCGATCGGAAGCGTGGCGGCCTGCTCGAAAGTGAAGCCTTCGGGGACGGGCACGACGGCCGTGGCCGGCAGGACAACCTGCTCGGCGGCCAGGCCAGCGGCGGGCGTGCCGAGGGTCGTGGCGAGGTACTCCTGGCGAAACGGGCCGTCGATCCAGCCGGAGACGAAGTGCGAGATGACGCGGTCGCCGGGTTTGACGCGTGTCACGTTGTCGCCGACGGCTGTGACGATGCCGGCGCCGTCGCTGATTGGCGTTGCGGGCAGCGGCAGGCGTGGGTTGTAGAGGCCCTTGACTACCAGCAGGTCGCGATAGTTGAGGCTGATAGCCTCGAGGCTGACGAGTATCTCGTCTGGTCCGGGGCGGAGTGTGTCGGGCGATTCGACCATCTCCAGGTTGTCCAGGCCGAAAGAGGCCAAGTGGTAGGCACGCATACTCGTTCTCCAGTCAGGCCGGTTCCACAGACCAGTCATGACCGGTTGAAAACC
>CAZUCH010000064.1:0-10418 GCA_964619045.1 uncultured Planctomycetales bacterium
CGGGTATCTGAGACTAGGATCGGCACACTGGCCGAGCAGCCTTTGACAAACAAGCCGGGCCGAGACCATCACACCATCGCGGCTGTGCGCATAACCGCTGTGGTACTAGAGTGTTATGTGATCACACGACAGGCCGTGGGCGGCGCGCGTTGCGCCACCAAACATGCCCCCCCTATCACACAACACCGAACCCGCGTCAGCTCCCGATTAGGGCTACGAACGAGTCGATGTCGTCAAAATCAACTAGTCCGTCATTGTTGCAGTCGGCGTTGAGCCAAATGCAGTCCGGGAACGCCGCCAGGTAGCCCGCTTCTCCAGACAGCGCCAGGACGAAGGGGTCGATATCATCGAAATCGATCACGCCGTCACAGTTCATGTCGCCTGGGCCGGGCGGAATCACAACTGTCGCGACCCACGTTCGCCAGCCGTTCTGGTTGTACTCGTGATGGGCCCAGAAGGTCTTGGGGTCTTCCGGATCGGGCATGATGGCCGAGTAGTCGCCCCAGCGACTGGCCGTGTGGGGGCCGGTGCTCGCTCGCTGCAACTGCGGCCAGCGGAATTCGCCTAGCGGGTCGCTCGCCAGGCGATATGAGGTCGACATGGAGATGTACTCCTGCGTCGAGCTGCGCGCGAACACGATGGCGGCGTCGCCGTGCTCGTTCACTGAGATCGAGCCGAAGTACGTTCGGCTAACGTTGCCCGGAGCTATCTCGCCATGCTGGACGAGCTCCGGAACCTGGCCCGACTCTGGCCAGTCGTTCATCGCAATCTCGTACCAGCGGACCAGAATACGCGAGCTGCCCACATGGTGCGTGGCCCACAATGAGCCGTTGCGATAGGCCGCGCTCCAGAAACGCTCGTCGAAGGTCGTGATGCGTGTGCTCGTGCCCTTCGAGGGCGCATTCTCGGGGTCTGTGTAGGCCGGAACCGTCAGCGAGTAATCAGTGATTGTCGGCGTGCCCAGCGGATCGGTCAGGGCGATCAGCCGCACGCTGGTATTCGTGCTGGCCTCGCGGTGCTCGATCATGTAGTACGCCGGCGGGTCGTCGAAGCTCACCGGCGGGATGCCCGCCGATAGCGTCGAGGATGGGATCACCATTGAGCGTTCGATTGCCGGCGGATCGCCCGCCAGCAATGAGGCCTTGTCGAACGTGTACAGAGCGTAGACGGAGCCGAAGCCGAAGCCGTCGCCCGTGATATAGACCACATCCGCATCGACGCCGATGTTGGGCGAGTCGAACATGTAGCCCGACAACGCGCTGGTATCGAAGCGGTACTTATGCCACGTGCCGTTTGGGTCGGAGTCGTCGGATACGGCCACCAGCACGTACGAGCGACTCTCGCTGGGAGGCGCGTACGCCTCGGCCGCCATCGCGAAGAACCGCCCGCTTAGCTCGTCGTAGAGCACTTCTGGGTCGAATACGAAATCGGTCGCCCCGACGGATCCCCAGAACCCGTCGCCGCCCTCGATCAGGTCACTAAACGTCTGCGTACCGTCCTTGGTGAAGAACGCGATCTCCCCATTGGTCATCACCACTATGTGGCCGGGGCCGACGGCCATGTGCGGGTCGGGCGGCGCCCAGCCGGTGTCGATGACGGCCGTAAACCCGAAACGACCACCGTCGCGAATCTCACGCTCGGCCCGGACCTTCGGGCGACCTTCAAACGTGGGCGGACGGTGCGGCTCGGCGGCTTGGCCCGTGGGGGTTATGACGCCCCCGGCGGGCGGCTTGCCGGTGACGCCCTGTTGACGCCCGGCCAGGTCCAGCGGCTGCGGCGTGAGCATCGTGACGTTGACGCTGGACGTGTCACCAAGTTTGGCGTCGCCGCTCCAGACGCAGATGAGCTCGCCGCGCTGTGCGAAGGCCAGTCGGCGCGTGCCCAGTGGCGCGTGCATGGCCTGCTCGCCGTCCGTTTGGCCGTTGATGCGAAACTCGGTGCCGTAGCGCGTGCCATCGGACGCGAAGATCTGAGCGAAGATGCCCGCGCTGTCGCCGTCGTTGCTGTTCCAGGCGATTGCGAACCGGCCATCCGGAGCGACCGCGATTGCCGCCGCGTTCTGCGTGCCGGCGCGCTTTGTGTTTACCACGAACGGCTCGCATAGCGGCCGGCCCTGCTGATCGAATCGACGTGCCAGCACGCCGTAGTCGCTGCCGTCACTCTCCGCATCCAGCCAGGCGACGATGAAGCCGCCACCGCTCGCAGCGATTACAGGCTCGATCTGGCTGGCTCGTGGGACACCGCTGACGCTGATCTCGTCGCCCAGGCGTTTTCCGGCGCGGTCGAGCCGCTGCATGAGAATGCCGGCGGGGTCCATCTGGCCGTTGAAGATGCTGTACACGACGGCGAACGTTCCGTCCGCGTCGCACGCCACGCTGGGCAGCACTTCGCTGCGCTTCCCGGGTGACGGGATTGCGAATTCGTCTCCCAGCGACTGGCCATCGGCCGCCAGGATACGGCCGCGCAGGTGCGAGTGCTGCTCGTCCGGATTGGCCGTCATCCAGACCACGACCGCGCCGCCGTCGGGCAGGGTCGCCACCGCCGGAGCAGTCTGCTGGCCCTTGGTTGTCTGGTTGACGAGAATCTCTGAGCCACCCTTGAATTCGGCGTCGAAGTGACGCGCAATGATCGCGCCGGCGTCGCCGTCCTGACCGTGCGATTGCCACACGGCCCATAGGCCATCGCGCGTGTCGCTTGCGATCACCGGGGCCATCTGGTGCGATTGCGTCCACAGCCCGAGGGCCGTCTCTGCGCCGACCGCGATCCCGTCGCGATCGAAGACCTGAGCGTAGACCCCGGCGCGCCCGCCCTGCTGGCGACGACTCGACCAGACGGTGATGATGCGGCCGTCAGGCGCGACGTCGAGCGCGGCTTGGTGCTGTGAGCTGATCGCAAATGTGCTGGCACGCCACTCGTACCGCTCGCAGCCTTGGTCACCAAGCTTGACTTGGTCGGCCGCAGCGCCGGCGGCCGCAAGAGTGAATAGCACGACAATCGAGAGTGTGGAAAGCTTCATGTCTCATCCTCAGCGCATACCCGATAGACCCGACCCCTGGTTGGTAGCGGCGCGCACCGCGAGCCGGGCCTGCGCCATTATAGTATCGTATATGCCGCCGCCTCGCTGAACTTTCGCCCAACTCGGTCCGCTCTGACAGCCCTCGTCTTTGGTTATCGGTCGCTAGAGCGTGCTCGCGAACTGCTGCACATAACCCTGTCGGGCCAGTTCGGCCGGTATGTCAGGCGGCGAGAACCCCGGGCCCTTGAGGATCTTCCCGCCCGCGTCGAACCCGCCGTTCTTGGACATGTTCGAGCGCTGCACCTCGACGAAGACCGGCTCCAGATCGACACCCATCTCAACGGCCGTACCGTACGTGACTACCAAGATGTCAGCCAAAGCGTCCACCATCTCGACAAAATCGCCCTGGTCGGCGGCTTCGAGAAACTCAGCCGCCTCGCTGACAATCAGCCGGGCGCGGCGAAGGCAGTCCTTGGCGGTCGGCATCGCCGGTCGCCCCGCGACGGGCGCGCCGTACTTACTATGGAAATCCCGCACCATCTTCTGTTCCGGGCTCATACTCACTCCTCACTCGCGTAATGCTCGGCGGACACGCCGCCAAGTAGCGACAGTATAGAGCGCGAAACGGCCGTGGCCCAACAGCACTCTTCGCCAAGCCCTGAGTTGGGCATTATACTGCCCGGCGTCGAATCATCGGCCGACGTAGGAGACTTCATGGACGAGCGGCAACTGCGCGAAATGCTGGACTTCGCGGTCGAAAGCGCCCAATTGGCCGGCACCCTAACCCTCCGTTACTTCAACGCCGGCGTCACCCACGAGACCAAAGCCGACAATTCGCCAGTCACCGTCGCCGACCGGGGCGCCGAGGAACTGCTACGCCGCCGAATCGAATCCGCCTACCCCGACCACGGCATTCTGGGTGAGGAACTCGGCGAGAAAACCAGCAACTCACCCGCCCGCTGGATACTCGACCCGATCGACGGCACCATCTCATTCATCAGCGGCGTACCACTATACGCCGTCCTGGTCGGGCTCGAATGGGCCGGCGAAATGGTCGCCGGTGTGATCCACTTGCCCGCACTGGGCGAGACGGTCTACGCCGGTCGCGGGCTGGGGTGCCACTGGAACGGGCGCCCGGCGCACGTCTCTGACGTGACGGACATCTCCCAGGCCCGGCTCGTCCTGACGTCCGCCAAGACGCACTATGCCGCCGGGCGCGGGCCGGCATACGAGCGGCTGCGCGCGGCCTGCTACACCGATCGCGGCTGGTCGGACGCCTACGGGTACGCGCTGCTCGCCACTGGTCGGGCGGAGATCGTGCTCGATCCAATCATGAGCATCTGGGACATCGCCGCCCTGCTGCCGGTCGTGACCGAAGCCGGCGGAACACTGACGGACTGGTCGGGCCGCACGGACCACACGCGACCGGAGTGCATCGGGACTAATGGGCATCTGCTGGGTGCAGTGATGGAACTGGTCAAGGATCGCCAAGCCTGACTCACAGCCGAGCGAAATCGCCCCAACGGCCGCACCCCCTCGATCCTCAACCCTCAATCCTCGCCCACCAGGTACTCGGCGATCTCCTTGACCACCGGGCCGGCCACGCGGCCGCCGCTGCCGCCGAACTCGATTACCACGCTGATCGCGTACACCTTGCCCCGTGGCCGAGCGCCGCGCGGCGTGTCGGCCGGCTGCGTAAAGCCGATAAACCACGCATGTGAAGGCAGCCGCGCGCCTTCTTCGAGCACAGGGTGCCGCCGAACGGTGTGCTTGCCGACCCGCTCGGGTTTTTCATCGCCGAACCGGGCCAGTGCGTCCTCCTCCAAGTACGCGCGAACCTCCTCGCGGCGACCATCGGGCCACTCGAACGTGTAGCGATACTCGATGGGCCGTGGTTGCGCCTGTGCCGAGCCGGTCTTACCACACAGCTCGTATGCCTCACTGCTCAGCTTGGCATCCTTGGCCGTCCCGCTGACCGCGTTGACCACCTCCCACATGCCCTGCCGAACGACCCGCATGTGCGCCTCGTCAAGCGGCTTCACCGGCTCCGGCGGCGGCCCAAACGCACGTCCCGTGGAATCCTGGGCCAGATGCACCGGTGCCCAATAGCCCGACGCGACCGACGCCGCTACGTTGGCCGCCTGCAACGGCGTGGCCGACACCTCGCCCTGCCCGATGGCGAAATTCCACGCGTCGGACGCCCGCGGCTCCCGACCCTGGTGTGACATCAGCCACTGGGCATCGGGCACGACGCCGGGACTCTCCTCGATCAAGTGCGTGCCCTGTGTCCGGCCCAGCCCCAGCCGCGAAAACCAATCGCACAGCCGCTCCGCACCCAACAGACCGCCGACCTTGAAGAAGTAGATGTTGCACGAATTGCGGATCGCCGAGACGCCATCTTGTCCGTCCGGATTGTCCGTCATGTCGTGCGTCCAACCGGGATTCAGCGTGTAGATCCAGCAGCGAAAACGGTCCACCCTGTCCGGCAGCAAGTGCCCCGTGCAATGAAACCGCGTGCCGGCGCTCACGACACCCTCGCTGAGGCCCGCGATCGAGGTAATCACCTTGCACGTCGAGCCCGGCGGATAGGCCGCCTGCACCGCCCGGAACATCGTCGGCAGGCTCTTCGCATCCCGCCGCATCTGCTCGTAATCCTCTCCGAATCGGTCGTAAGAGTAGACCGGGTAGCTCACCAAGGCCCGCACTTCGCGCGTCTCGACGTCGATGACCACGGCGGCGGCTCCCGTTCGATCATCATTCTCCTTGACCGCTGCCTCCAGCAACCCCAGAACGTGCTCCTGCAACTCCAGGTCGATCGTCAGCGTGACATCGTGGCCCGGCACCGGCTCGATGCGCTCCAGTACTCGGCGGTCATAATCCTCGACGATCCGCCCACGCGTTCCCCGCAGCCCGGTCTCGGCCACCCGTTCAATGCCAGAGATGCCGCACCGGTCGCCCGGTCTCAGAGCCCGCAACTCATCCCCGGCCAACGGGTCCGTCGCAATGCGCCGGGGGCCGGCGGCTCCCATCCGTCCCAGCACGTGTACTAGCGCGTCGGCCTCGTGCGCCACTCGCCGTGACGACGGAACCACGCGCAGCCACGGGAAACTCTCCAACTCCAGCCGCGCCGCCAAGGCCGCCTCGGGGCCCACATTCTCGACCAGCGGCAATAGTTGGTTTTCCTCGGCCACGTGCTCAATGTTCGGCGAACGGCGACCGACGGCGGCCCGCACGCGCGCCACATGCTCGCAAACCGCGGCTGCTCGCGCGCGCAGCTCGCCTTCCGACAGGCCAACCAGCTCGGCCAACCGGGCCCACATCCAGGGCACTTCCTCGCGTGCCAGCAGATCAGCGATTGCCCGCAGCTTTGTTTCCGGCGGGTAGTCGCCGCGGCGCTTCAGAGCGCGAGCGACCTGAACGAGGTAGTCCTCGCCCGGGCGGTCGGGATCTGCCAACAGGGCGTAATGCACATTGATGTTGGATGTCGGTTCGTCGCTGAGCAAAGGCGTACCGTTGCGGTCCAGAATGGCCCCGCGTGGCGCGCCAATGTAACGCACCGGGCGTGTGAGAATGCGCTGGGCCAGCTCCTCGTAATGCTCGGCCTGCACAACCTGGACATGCACCAGCCGGCCGACGATCAACATCGCCAGCCCCGTCAGCAATACCCAAAACCACGTCAAGCGCTGCTGAAACATGACATCCTTGTCGTGCGGCGCGTCAACCACTGCGTCGCTTGGGAAGACTGGCCAGACAATCGGCGGAGTGGGCCTGTAAGCCGAATTCTGTATCCCGGCGTAGGCCGGGACGGCGACCATTCATCTGGGCCCGCCGTTACCGACGGGCTCGTGCGCCCTACCCGGGGCTGATAGCGAGCCGAGCCGACTCTCGCCCCCTATTTGGGCTTGCTGGCGGTGGGGTTTACCCTGCCACGACCGTCGCCGGTCGCGCGGTGCGCTCTTACCGCACCATTTCAACCTTACCTGTGATCCCGGCGAGCCGGAACCCATCGGCGGTGTGTTTTCTGTGGCACTATCCCTATCCTCGCGGACGGTGGCCGTTAGCCATCACCGTGCCCTGTCCAGTTCGGACTTTCCTCCCTCGGCATATTCGCCGAGAGCGGTCGCCCGGCCCACTCCACCAACGGAATCATAGCCGATGTCCCCCTCCCCCCTCAATCCCCAATCGTCAATCGTTACTCCGTCGCCGTGAATTGCAGGCCGGCGGCCCACGAGCCGCCTTCGCCCCCGCGAATGCGAACTACGCGGGCCTGGCGCGTCTGAACCTGGCCGCTCCGGCCCGGAAGCCTGAGCTCCAACACGTCATTGAGCGCCAGCGGCCAGGGTGTCGGCAGCAGCAGCCCGCTCCGGCTGATGTCCTGGGCTCGCAGGGCCACCCAGTCGTCTTCACCGACCGGATAGTCCTTGCCCCGCCGAATGAACTGAACGTCAACCGGCACGTCAAACGGGAAACGCAGATGCTGACGCCGCTCGTCTTGCCATTGTGTGCTCGACCCGCGCCGCTGGACCTCGAGCGACGCCGGCCCCGACGGCATCAGATCATCGAGCTTCGTCGTCCGCTCCGCCGACTCGTCGCTTGCCGCTCGCTGAGGATCCTCACTCAGCAGACGCTCGACAACACCCGCCCAGACCTCCAGGATTCTCCCGTCAAACTGCGTGCCCGCCCCCTCGCGCAGGATGGCAAGTGTATCACGTGGAGGAATCGGATCGCGGTAGGGCCGTCCGGCTGATACGGCGTCATAAGCGTCCAGAATGCCGCAGATACGCGCCGCCAGTCCCACCTGGCGGCCGGCCAGCCCGTTGGGGTAGCCCTTCCCATCCAGACGCTCGTGGTGCCCGGATACCATCTCCAGGATTTCCGGCGCCACGTTGGGGTGTGTTCGCAGTTCTCTCGCCCCGATCAGCGGGTGCCGTCGGACCCGCTCCCATTCCCCCGGATGCAAGTGTCCCTCGCGGTTGAGTATCTCCTCTGGGATTCCACGCTTGCCCATGTCGTGCAGCATCGCGCCCTGGACCAGCCCCGCCGGCAACTCCACGCCCCGCGTGTTGAACTCGCGAACGAGCAGCCCGCAGGCCACCCCCGTGTTCATCATGTGCGTCGCCGTGTAGTAGTCGTGTGTCGACATGTCCAGCAGGTACGAGAACTCACCGTTCTCCTCCTCGGCCCAGCGCGCGAAGTGCGCGCTGATATCGCCCACCATGTCGACCGTCTCCGTCAGGTTTGGAAACCGCAAGACGTCCGCGATCATCTTCGAGCACGAAGCTCGAATCACCCTCGACCGCTCCTGGCGATTGGTCGCCTCGTCGTGAAACGTGTCGTCGAGTACCTTCGTCAGTGCCCGGCGATACTCGCGATGATGATGCTGCGGAACATACAGAAACTCAATCCCCTGCTCCATCAGGCGATGCCGATCCCCGTCATCGAAGTGGACGCCCACGGTCCGATATAGCACCGGCCTCGCACCGGCCGAGTACTGGACGTACAGGTCCATTGTCAGCAACGATGCCGCGATCGTTCCGATCTCGACCGGGAATAGCGGCCCCACGCCGATGGCAGTCTGAATCTCTGCCGCCGCCGGCTGTTCCGGGCCCTCCCGAAGCGCACCGGTACCTGGCCGTCGATCGTAGTCGGAGTCCGTGTCCATCATTCACTGTTTCGGGCGTCCGACCGATCGGCGTTAGTTATATGCCGCCGTTGCCGCAAGCTCCCGCCAACATTCGCCCCGCGTCCGGGAAAACACCGCTGGCCACGAGGCCCGGCCCAATCCTGTCAGCGACGACCAATCAGTCCCCCGAGTCGCCAGTGTGCTCGGGCGCCAGCAGATCGGCGTACGTCTCGCGCCGCCGGATCAGTCGCGCCCTGTCGCCCGCCACTAGCACCTCAGCCGCGCGCGGCCGAGAGTTGTATTGGCTGGCCATCGAGGCCGCGTACGCCCCGGTCGCGAACACCGCCATCAGGTCGCCACGCTTCACCGGCGGCAATTCTCGCCCACGAGCCAGGAAATCGCCGCTCTCGCAGATCGGGCCCACCACGTCGCACAGTTGCAGGTCGTCGAATGGCTGTTCGGGCCCGCGTGACAGCGGCGCCTGAGCGCCGGCCTCGACGGGCCACACGAAATGATAGGCCCCATATAACGCCGGCCGCAGTAGGTCGTTCATCCCCGCGTCCACTATGACGAACCGTCGCCGACCCGACTCCTTCACATGCAGCACACGCGTCAGCAGCACACCCGCGTTGGCCGCGATCGATCGCCCCGGCTCCAGAATCACCCGCAGACCGCGGTCACGCAGTAGCGGCACCATCACGCCGGCGTACTCGGCCGCCGTCGGGGCCTCGTCATCCTGATAGTGAGCCGCATAGCCACCGCCCACGTCGATCGTGTCAATCTCGTGACCGTCGCCGCGCAGTTGGTCAATCAGACCCAAGCCCGATTCCAAGCTGCGCGCGTACGCGCCAACGTCACGCACGCCCGACCCGATGTGCAGGTGAATCCCGCATAGCCGCACCGACCCCGACTGTCCATGACGGCGAAATACATCGCGAGCGGCGTCCAGGTCAACGCCGAACTTCGTCTCCTTCTTGCCGGTTGTCGTGTACTCGTGCGTACTGGCATCGACATCCGGGTTCACACGCAGAGCCGCCAGCGCCCTCTGCCCGCGCCGCCGCGCCAGCTCGTTGAAGTGCACGAGCTCGGATTCAGACTCGATGTTGAACAGCCCGATGCCGGCATCCAAGGCCGCGCACAGTTCTCGATCCGTCTTGCCAACGCCGGCGTAGACGATCGAAGCAGGAGCGGCCCCCACGTGGATCGCCCGATGCAATTCCCCGCCGCTCACCACATCGAATCCGCTGCCCAATTCGAGCAGGATACGGCCGATGTGTGTGTTCGGACACGCCTTGATCGAGAAACAGATCAGCGGGTCAAGCTCGGCGAATGCCGCCCGCAAGCGCGTGAAGTGATCGACCAACGTCTGGCGCGAGTAGACATACAACGGCGTATCATAGCGGTCCGCCAACGTCGCCGCGGCGACATCATCGCACCACAACGCCCCCTGACGGTAGTCAAAGTAGTCCATGCCGCGGCTACATCCACCCAACCCACAATCGCAACCCAGGATCAGTGACGCCTAGGTCGACTCCTCCTCGGCCGTCTTCATCCGCAGCGAGCCGCGAATCCGACGTCCGGCGATCGACGCTTCGCGCGCATCCCCTTCGCCTTCTTCGCCTCCGCCTGCGGGCGCTGCCGGCATGCTGATCACACGCGGCCTGGACGGCAGCGCGTCATCTTCAGGCTCGGACTCGGCGGGGGCGTTGAGCCAGGTGAGGATGCTATCCTCGAGGCTCTCCTTGCGTGGAATCGCGAACTTCTCGCCACAGCGCTTGC
>CAZUCH010000065.1:0-10293 GCA_964619045.1 uncultured Planctomycetales bacterium
GATCGGGCGCCGGTGACGCTGAAGACGTCGGCCGCGAGAACAATGCTGATGGCCGCGTGCCGGCGAGACCAGGACTCGGTCGGCATGGTCTATGCCGACTACGAGCGGATCGAGCCCGACGGGCGGCGCCATGACGTGCATCTGTTGGACTGGCACGCGGGCCGGTTGCGTGACACGGTGGACTTCGGCAGCGCCGTTCTGTTTCGCACGGCCGCGTTGCGTGAGGTGGATGGGTTCGACGAACAGTACAAGGCGGCCGACATGTACGATGTGCGGCTGCGTATGAGCGAGCGGTACGGCGTTCTGCACATCACCAATCGGTATGCCGGAGCGCTGCATTCGGTTGCGGCCGCGGACGCGGGGCACGATGTTTTTGCGTATCTGCTGGCCGACAAGAGCACTCAGCTTGAGATGGAGCGCGCATGCACGGAGCATCTCAAACGTAGCGGCGCGTATCTGGCGCCGGGGGCGCATGTGAAGGGGATTGAATACGACGCCGCGGAAGAGGCCGGTTTTGCGGACTGCATCGCGAGTATCGTGACGCCGGTGAACAACCGGCCGGAGTTCATCTGCCGGGCGATCGAGAGCGTTCAGGCCCAGACGGTTCAGCGGGTCGAGATGATCGTGGTGGTCAACGGGGGCGAGTCCGACCCGACGGCCGCCGAGGTTCGGCGATTCATGGAGGGAGGTGACCGGTATGATTCGGCCAAGCCGCCGGTTCGTCTGATCGTGGTTGACGTGAACAACCTGGGGCTGTGCTTGAACGCGGGGATATCGGCGGCCCGTGGCAAGTACTACGTGCAACTCGATTCGGATGATCGGCTCAAGCCGGACGCGGTTGAGAAGCTGCTGGCGGTGTTTGACTCGGACGCGACGATCGGCATGGTGGTTGGTTCGTACGAGGTCTGGACGTTGCAAGACAACGGCGAATTGACGCGTAACGAGGAGATTCCGGTCGTCACGCACGGCGAATGGACGGCGGACAATGGTCGCAACAACCTGCTGCGCATCAATGGGGCGGGGGCGCCGCGCTCGGCACATGTGAAGGCCATTGCGGACGCAGGTTGGTTCGGCGTGAATGACACGTCGCAGTGCCGGAACTATGGCGAGGACTATGACCTGGTGCTGCGGATCAGCGAGCGGTACACAATCGGGCGCGTGTGGGATCCGATCTATGAAGTGATTCGCCACTCGGGCGGCACGGACCACGCGATCGACCAAGCCACGGTTGATCGCAACGACAACGCGAAGGACTACATGCGATTAGAGGCGATTGAACGGCGGCGCAAGCTGAATAACGGGCTGTAACGCATGAATAGCGACACTTTGCTGATCGGCGTTGATGGGGGCGCGACCGAGGTCAAGGCCCACGCCGTCCGGTGTGATGATCATGACGCGCCGACGGCGTTCGAGCTGCGGCCAGAGTCGGCGGCGCGGGTGTATCCGCCGGCGGAGGGGTTCAATCCCGTGCCGGTGGGCGAGCAGTTTGCTCAGCGTGACTGTGGAGCCATCGAATTGTCGGCGACGGAAGCCGAGCAGGGGCGGCTGTGGGTCGTTGCGGCGACCGAAGCGATTGTCGATGTGGCTCGGGATTGCGCGGCGACGCGTGTGCTGGTGGGGATGGGCATGCCGGGACTCAAGACGGTCGATGGGCGCGGGATTTGCGTGATCAACAACGGGCCACGCAATCCGCGATTCCTGGAAATGCTGGAGCAAGGTCTGCGAGAGGCCGGGCTGGGATTGGCCGCTCCGATCGCAACTCTGGGAAGTGACGCCGACTACTGTGGGCTGGGCGAGGAGTACGCGGCGGATGGCCTGTTCCGCGACGTTGAGAGCGCGTACTACGTGGGCTGTGGCACTGGCATAGCGGACGCGATGAAGATGCGCGGTCGACTGGTGCCGTTCGACGCGGCCAAGAGCTGGATGCAGAAGGCCTGGCAGATGGCTGCCGCCATAGGGCCAACGTTCGAGAAGCTGGTGTCGGCCAAGTCGCTGAATCGGGTATACGCCGACTTGCGGACAGACGCGGGGGTTGGTGCGCGTCCCGAGCGTTTTCCGGAGGCCGATGCGGCCGCTGGTAATCCAATCGCGGCGGCGTGCATGGAGTGCGCGGCGCTGGTCCTGGCGGAGTTGATCTTCGAACGGCTGTGGACGATCAAGAACGGGCGCGGCGAGGCAGCCCATCGCGGTGCGGCGTATCTCGATCTGGATCGTGAGCACACCTACCGCGGCTTGCTGCTCGAGCGCGTGGTCATCGGCCAGCGGGTCGGGTTGATCTACGCGGACTCAAAGTACCGGGCGGTCTTTGGTAACAAGCTGGATGCGTGCCTGGCGTCCATGATCGCCGAGGCGGGTAACACTGAGCTAGCCAAGGCGTGCCTGTCGGCGGCCGGCGGATTGAAGCCGGGGTTCCTGCGAGCATCGAAACTGCGAGCTGCGCCGGCACTAGGGGCGGCAGTCGCGGCGGCGCAGGCGGAGGGCCGGCGGCGGTAGTTGGTCCGAGATGTTGGTCGCATGGCCAGGGGCGGTGGCGATGCTATGCGGCTGTTTTTCTCTGGCCGAGGACGGAGGGCAGCGTCCGATAGCTATCGCACCATACGGGCGTCACCGATTTCTTTCGCTTTCTTGAACCTTGACGCGCCGGCGTGCGACTTGACTATATGGCGAAGCACATGAACAAATCGCGCTCAGGAGTGATCGACGAGCTGCTCGTCATGCGCTGCCAGGCAGGTGACCGGGAGTCTTTCGACCTTCTGGTACGTCGCTGGCAACGCCGACTGTGGCGGTACGCGCGGAGCCTCACGGGCAGCGATGACGCCGCCTGGGACGTCACGCAGGAAACGTGGATCGCCATCGTGAAGAGAATCCGCAAGCTCAGCGACCCGGCGTGGTTCGGGGCCTGGGCTCACCGCATCGTGCGGAACAAGTGCGCGGATCACTGTCGCGGGGCTGGCCGGCAGAGGAACCTGGCTGCTGGGCTGGCCGAGCGGCAAAGGGCGAATGACGACCCGCATCGGGAAGACCCCGGCGAGGTCGTCGCTCATGCTCTGAGGCGACTCTCGCCGGAGCAACGGGGACTGCTGACGCTGAAGTACGGCGACGAAGCCCTCAATATCGTGGAGATCGCGGTCGTCCTCGGCATTCCGGTCGGGACGGTTAAGAGCCGCCTGTACCACGCACGAGAGGAACTGAGACAGATTCTAGAAGGAGACGAACGATGAGCAAACTCGACGATGACATCAGGAAAGCACTCGCAAACGGGGAAAGCTCCTACGACCTGGATCAGGAAGAGGGTCTCCTGGGCCAGATGGCCGGCATCTTCCAAGGCAAGTTGCGGTGGATGGCGATACTCGTGGTCGTGGAGTCCATCGTGTTCATGGTGCTGATCGTGCTGGCGGCGATGGAGTTCTTCCAGACCGACGACACCAAGCAGCAGATCATGTACGCCACGAGCGTCCTGCTCCTGGCGGGAATGCTCCTGCTGGTGAAGCTGTGGGGTTGGATGCAGATGAATCGCTATTGCATTCAGCGCGAGATCAAACGCCTCGAACTGCGAGTCCTGGAACTTGGCAAGCCGGACGAGGAATAGGCCCGCCGCTTGCCGGAATCGCGTGCCACTTGTGGGCCAACCGGCGTTGGTGTTCAATCTTCGAGTGCGGCGAGCACTTTGGGATGATCGCGCCACGCCGGCATGGTCGCCATGTAGGCCAGGGCCTTCTTCTCGGCCTCGGCGCGCGAAGATGCCTGCTCCATGCTGACCATGCACTGCGTCAAGCGCTCCAGGCGTTCGTCGAATGACTGCAAGCTGCCGTTCTCGTCAACGCAGTGCTGGCAGTAGTCGCCGGACTCGATCGGCATGGCGCAACTCTGGCAAGTGTTCGGTTCATTCATCGGTTGGTTCTCCTGGTATGGGGTTGGTGGCGAGCAGGGCCTGGACGGCTTCTATCAATGTACGCCGCCGCTGGGGTGACAACTGCCGCAAGGCGCGGGCCAGCAATTCGGGCGACAGAACTTCTTGTGCCGATTGCAGCAGCTCGTGTCCGGCGGGCGTGAGCCAGATCAGGACGCGTCGGCGGTCGCGCTCGTCGGGCACGCGATCGAGCAAGCCGCGGCCGACGAGCCGGGCGATGATCTCGCTGGTAGCCGCCTGGGAGCGTTCCAAGTGGCGGGCCATCTCGGTCACGGTCAGCGGCCCGGTGTCGGCGAGGTGGTGCAGCACGCCCATGGACTCGCCGGTCAGCCGATACTGGCTGGGCGGAATCCGTTGACAGAAGCGGCGAAAGACCTTCGGGAACAGTTCAGCGAACGAGTTGGCGGCGTCTTTGGTGTCCATGTAGTCCATTCTGGGAGCCGAGATTACATCGTCAACCCCGATGGATTTCCCGTTGGGGGTTTCAATGTGCTGCCGCACTCCGAGCATCTTCCAGAGACATTGCCGGTGAAGCACTGGGATGCCTCCACCTCATCTCGTTTCGCTTGGCAGCTCCCATGCACAGCCACATTCGGGACAGACGGTCGCCCCGTCCTCGGGGTCGACGGGCAGCATACGCAGATCGTATCCGCAATGCGGGCATCGGGAGTACTTCAGCATCGCCTCCGTCACGTTGTCGAAGCGTTTCCGCTTGATGGCAAAACAGATAACCCAGGGACAAAAACATGGATAGAACAGGCCAGAGAGCTTGGCGTACGGCGCATCCTGAAGGCCACTGATGATGGCTTCGGTAAAGAAGAATCCGACTACAAAGACCGCACAGCAGACGCCGCTGATCAGCACGGCACGTTCCCCGGCCGTGATACGGACGCCTTTCTAATTGGCGATGGTTCGCAACGTGTCGGCTTCGATCACCCCATGGCGGCGCAAGAGGTGAAGTGCGACCGGGTTCGACCTGCGTGACTCTGCGGCCGCGAGCGTCCCTTATGCGCCCAGCTCTCCAGGTCATGGGAGACATCTGCTCAACCATCACTCTCTCGGATCAGTTGCGGCGTCGAGACGCGGCAGACGTTTTGCTTCTTGGACTCTTTGTCATTGCTCGGTCCAACCTGCCTGTTTGCCCTCCGGCTATTCGAATTCGGCCACGGCCGCCAATAGCGCCTGCGTGATGCCGGGCTCTCCCTCTGAGTGCCCCGCCTCCTCCACGATTATGAGCTTGGACTTCGGCAGCTCCTTGTGCAAACGCCAGGCGGTGATCGGCGGGCAGATCATGTCGTAGCGACCGTTGATGATCGCCGCCGGGATGTCCTTGAGCTTGCTCGCGTCGCGCAGGAGTTGATTATCTTCGAGGAAGAACCCGTTGGCGGCGTAGTGACAGTCGATCCGGGCGCCCGGGGCGGGGTCATAGTCGCCCCAACCGCGCTGGACCTCTTCGTCGGACGCGTGCAGCTTGCCGGTTTTGATGGCGCAGCGGGTCCATGCGATCGCCACGCGGCGCTGGGCGGCCTTGTCGTCGCCGGAGAACAGTGCGAGCAGCTTCCGAGGCTCGAATGGGGTCAACTCCGGTGGCGAGGCGGCGTCAAACTCCGCCGCCGCATCTGGGAAGAAGGCCCGTGGCATGGGGCCGACGAAGCCGTTCAGCGGCTCGGCCTCGGATGCGGTGAAGATGCCACGCAGAATTAGTCCGCGGACGTGTTCCGGATGCGCCTCGGCGTAGGCCAACGCCAGCGTCGACCCCCACGAACCGCCGAACACGAGGGCCTTGCCATCGATGCCCAGGTGTTCTCGGAGTCGCTCGACATCGGCCACGAGGTGTGACGTGGTGTTGGCGCGTACTTCACCGGCGGGCCGGCTGCGACCAGCGCCGCGTTGGTCGTGCAGGACGATCATGAACTTCTCGGGGTCGAAGTATTGCGCGAGCCGAGGATAGCTTCCGTATCCCGGGCCGCCATGTAGGACGATGACTGGTTTACCTTTCGGGTTGCCGAACACGGCGTAGAAGATCTCGTGCAGTTCATCGACTTTGAGGTGGCCGGTCTTGAATGGCGGGTTGACCGCAAACAGCTCGCCGGTGTCAGGCCGTTCCTGGGCCGCCGCAGCTAGCGCGAGCAAGCCGGCCACCGCCGCTATTGAGCAGGCTAGGCTAATCCTGTGCATGGTGGGCTCCGTCAGTAGAGTGTCATTTGGCGTCGTTCCAGAGAGCGTTCATACGGGCATCGGTATGCGCATCGTACCATTTGGGGCGTGATATGTCCGACCGACTTGGGGGTCTGCCGCCGCGGACCCGCTCGCTTACGCTCGGGGCTCTGTTCGGGGGAGGCGCTGCCCCCCTACCGCACTTCGATGGTGAAGTGGGGGTTCAGCACGGAGTTCTTGAACATGTTCTGAAACTGGACTTCGACCGTGTGCTCGCCGGGTCCGAGGTCCGGGGGCAAGTCGGCGGTCAAGACGTAGCCCTCGTTGACGAACGTGAACGGCACGTCCCGGCCATCGACGCGGACGGCGATCGAACTGGTGACGATCATCTGCCGCTCGTGGCCCCAGGAGCCGCGGGAGCGGAGACCGTCATCGAGTTCGAAGACGATCTCGCCGGCCTCCGCCACGGTGGTGCCGATCGGCGGGTCGACGAGCCTCGCTTTCGGCAATCCGCCGGCGGCGTACTTGGCGAGCCCGACGAACAAGCCGTAAGCCTCGAGCATGTTGTACTCCGGGTCGCGCAGTCGCTGCTCTTCATCCGGGTTGGTGAAGAAGGAACTCTCGCACAAGGCGGCCGTCACGCCGGCATGGCGTAGGATGCCGAAGCCGCCCTCGTACATCAGGTTGTCGCTTTTGAGCGGGACGCCGGTGATTTGGTCGAGGGCCAACGAGTCGTATAGTCCGCGGCACAGGTAGCGGGCCAGATCGAGGTTGGCGGGGCGGTAGTCGACGTCTTTGTGGTACCAGACCGAGGTGCGGTTGACCTGCGGCTTGTTGCCGATGGCGTTGTGGTGCAACGAGATGAAGAGGTCGGCGGGCCATTCGTTGGCCATGGCGGCCCGGTCGGCCAGCGAGATCTCCACGTCGCCGTCGCGTGTGAGCAGGACCTCGGCGCCGGCCGTTTCGAGCAGCGCCTGGAGGTAGCGGGCGATGCGGAAGTTCATTTCGGCCTCGCGCACTCCGGTCGGGCCGCGCTTGTAGCCGCTCTTCTGGGCATTGCCGCCGTGGCCGGGATCGAGACAGATTCTGACGCCCGCGAGGTACTTGGCGTAAGGCGGAATCGGGTAGTCTTCGGAGTCGATGGCTGCTTCGAGGAAACCCTCGGGCTCGGGCAGCAGCGTGTCGACGGACGTCATCGGGTCGCCGTCCGGGGCCGGCTGGTGGGCCTGGGGCGCGCGACAACCGCCGATGATCGTTGCGAGGATGAGAGGACCGATAAGTCGCTGGGGGGTGTTCATGCGCGAATCTCCTGATTTTCGTAGGCCACTCGGTATACGCGCGGTTTGGCGTAATCGCAAGGCGTTGCGTGCGCGGGACGATTCTGCAACACTATCGAGATTGCCGGGCGGGCAGAGTCGTAACCCATTGAGGGAGCCGCGCGTATGCAGGATCGCGGACACCTGATGACCGAGCTGCGCAACCCGCGTTCGGCCCACATCGACCGAATGTCCATCGGCGAAGTATTCGACCTGATCAATTCGGAGGATGCCACGATCGTGGCCGCGGTCGCCGAGGCGCGCGAAGACATATGCGCGGCGACCGAGCTGGTGGTCGAAGCGTTCGAGGCCGGCGGTCGGCTGATCTACGTCGGGGCGGGCACCAGCGGGCGGTTGGGGGTGCTGGACGCCTCGGAGTGTCCGCCGACGTTTCTCTCGGATCCGCGTATGGTGCAGGGCGTCATCGCGGGCGGGTGGGACGCGCTGCGGCGCGCGATCGAGGGGGCCGAGGATTACCCCGAACAAGGGGCCGCCAAGATGGACGAAATGGAGGTCGGCCCGCACGATGTCATCTTCGGCATCAGCACGGGCGGCACAACGCCATTCGTTCACGGTGCGCTCGAGCGGGCCAAGGAGCTGGGGGCCAAGACGGTATTCTTCGGCTGCGTAACCGCGGAACACGTCGCGGACTCGGCGGACGTGTCGATTCGTGTACTGGTCGGTCCGGAGATTGTCACGGGCAGCACGCGCCTGAAGGCCGGCACTGTGACGAAGATGGTGCTCAACACCGTCACGACGGTCGCTATGGTGCGGATCGGCAAGGTCTATCAGAATCTGATGGTCGACGTGGACACGAGCAAGAACCGCAAGCTGGTTGACCGCGGCACACGCATGATCCAGGCCGTCACCGGGCTCGACCGGCCAGCGGCGGCCGATCTGCTCGAACGCTCGGGCGGGCATGTGAAAACGGCGCTGGTCATGGACGCCAAGGGGATCGAGCGGGCGGAGGCCGAGCGGCTTCTCGCACAACACCACGGCCGCGTGGCCGACATCATCGAGGACCAGAAGTAATGGACGGATTGTCGCTTGCCTCGCTCAGTTCGCGATTCACGGGTGTCGACTGGCTGGTCGTGGTCGGCTATCTGGCCTTCACGACGTACCTGGGGGCCAGGCTGGCCGGCAAGCAGTCGTCGATGCGCGATTTCTTCCTCGGCGGGCGCAAACTGCCGTGGTACGCGGTCAGCGGCTCGATCATCGCGACTGAGATCAGCGCCCTGACGTTTGTGAGCGTGCCGTTCGTCGTGTTCAGGATGGGCGTGGAAGGCAACCTCAAGTACCTGCAACTGGGCCTGATCGGAACGTTTCTGGCACGGATTATCGTCGGCTACGTGCTCGTCCCGGCGTACTACAAGCGGGAGATCTACAGCCCATACGATTACATGGGCAACAAGCTGGGCGGCCATGTACGCGGCATGACAACGGTGCTGTTCTCGCTGGGCGGCATCCTCGGACAGGCGGCGCGCGTCTATCTGACGGCCGAGGTTGTCCAGGTGGTGTTGCACGACCAGCTGGTTTCGCTCTCGGGCGCGCTGGGGTTGAATCCGCTGGCATGGGCGATCATCCTGATAGGCGTCGTGTCGGTCGGGTGGACGCTGATCGGCGGTATCACAACAGTCATCTGGACAGACGTGATCCTGTTCCTGGTGTTCCTGCTGGGTGCGTTTGTCGCCCTGGGAACGGTGGCCTACAACCTCAACGGCGGCTGGGCCGAGATGCTCCGTGTTGGCTGGGAAGCGAAGGAGTGCGGCCCCTGGGGCAAGTTCACCTTCTTTGATTTCGATATCAGCCTGGCGCGGCAATACACAATCTGGACCGCCACCATCGCCAGCACGTGGGGCGGGATGGGTGCCTATGGCACGGATCAACTTCTGGCGCAGCGCATGTTCTGCTGCAAGAACCCGCGTGATGCCCGCTGGGCCATCATCAGCAGCACCGCTAGCCAGGTCGTCACGCTGACAGTCATGCTGGTCGGCATCGGGCTGTTCGCGTACTACCAGCAGGAACCGGCGGCCGATGCGCCGGCCGAGTTCCTGGCCGCCCCGGCCCACCCGGACTTTCCGAACCTGCGCGGCGAAGCGTACGAGATGTTTGCGGAGAAGGGAGATCGGCTCTTCCCGATCTTCATCCTGCAGAAGATTCCCAACGGGCTGAGGGGGCTGATCATCGCGGCGATCTTCGCGGCGGCCATTTCGAGCCTGATGGGTATCCTGACCGCCCTGAGCCAAGTCGTCATGTCGGCCTTCTACAACCCGTTGCGTGAAAGGTATCTGCGCAGCCGCGGCATTGCGGTCACACTGTCGGGCAACGTCGAGGAACTCGCCGAACAGGGCGAAACCTCCGCCGAGGATAAGCGTTCGGTCATGGTCGGGCGGTTGTTCGTGATCTTCTGGGGCGCCGTGCTGTGTGTTATGGCATACCTGACCAAGGATGTGGCCGACCACTACAAGTCCATCCTGGACCTGGGTCTGGCGATGGTGGGCTACACGGGCGGGGCGCTCTTGGCCGGGTTCGCGTTGTCATTCCTGCCGCTGAAGATCAACGGACGCGGGTTCATGTTCTCCGGGCCGTTGTCGGCCGTGTGCGTGTTCGCCACGGTCTGGCACGATGACTGGACGCACATTGTGTGCTGGATCGCGGCAGCAATCATACTGGCCGTTTGGATTTGGCAACTCATGGCCGAATCCAAGAACTCGCCCCTGCGCTGGCTGCAGACGGTCGTTCTGATCGGCGCCATCGCTCTGATGCTGTGGCTGAGCTACTACGGGTACTGGCTGGGCGAGCCCGACAGCGCCGGGAATCCCACGCAACTGACCATCAGTTGGCCCTGGTACGCCCCGCTCGGCAGCACAATCGCTTTCATCTGGGGGTACTTGTTGGCCGACCGCAAGG
>CAZUCH010000066.1:0-10266 GCA_964619045.1 uncultured Planctomycetales bacterium
GCTCATTTCAGCCATTATGAAGTATGGTATGGCCCCAGCCTTACCGATGTAGAAAACCGCAGTGTGAGCGCCTTTACCTGGGATGTGGGTGATGATGCCTCCATGGCAGTTGCCGCTACAGACTCTGTAGTAGTAGAGGGCCTGGAGTACATAACCAAATACTATTTTAAAATCTGGGCCCTGGACAGCGCCGGTAATGAGATAGCCGGAGAAAAGGACTCCGCCACCACCCTTACCAGCCCCTCTCCACTGGTTACAGGTCAAGACCCTCAGGCTAATCCGGGTGTTATGCAGATAGATTCCAGCAATGTGCAGATAGGCTATGAGGTTAACGACCTGGATGATGACACCGTAATTGTAACTCTTGAGACCCGCCTTTCAGCGGGCACATGGACCAACTGGGCGGCCGAGCAAAAGACTTACACATCAGGTGATACCGGTCAAGTGCCTGTATCCGCCACCACGGACAGGTCCATGACCTGGGATATCCGCGCTCATCATGGCCAGATAGACACTACAGGAGAAATTCGCATTATCGCCGCTGACGACGACCCACTTTATGATACCGCCACAGTCACTGGCGTTATTTTGGACACCAAAGACCCAACCGGGTTGGGCGCTTTCAGCGCCGATGACTCCACCAGCGCTTCTATTACCCTTTCCTGGTCTATTGCCACAGAGACAAATTTTAGTCATTACGAAATTTGGTATGGTACCAACCAGAGTGATGTAGACAACCGTCAGGGTACGGCCAGTGAATGGGACAATGACCCCAACGACCCCCTGCTGGGTACCATTGGTACCAATGGCACTATTATCAATAAATTGACGGCAAAGACACTCTATTATCTACGGATATGGGCGGTGGATAACTTTGGCAATGAGATGACAGTGGGTGCTTCAATTTTTCATTGGACAGACTCTGTTACCACTGTTCTTGTTACAAATATATCCGATAATATGATAGTGGCTGGTTTTCCCACTTTTAATCTGGGTTCTCATACAGACGGCGGCGCTACCGCTGGCAGGCAGAATGCCACCTATCTGGCCCGCCGCAGCCTTTTCCGTGCAGACAATTTCAGCAGTGTGCCCGGTGGGGCCACCATCAACAGGGCGCGTATATGGGCCTATTGTCACACGGCGCCAACCCCGGCTTTTGATAATACCATTCAGGTTTTCCAGCTCAGACGGGCCTTTAATGAGGGTACAGGTACTGGCCAGGATGTCCTAAATATGAGCAACTGGAACGAATACGCCAATGAAAATACCTGGACTACAGGAGGGGCTGGTAACGCAGCCGACCGTAATACTGTGGCTGAAGACGGCACTATTGTAAATGCTGTTGGCTGGTACAACTGGGATGTTACAGCTCTTTTTTCCGCCTGGCATAAAGGGGACAGTGCCAACAATGGTGTGGTTTTTATTGCCACTGATGAAGCTACTAATCAGGGGTACAAACTATTTGCTTCAGCAGAATTTGACAGCGTGCCTTATTTTGAAGTGGACTATGTGCTGCAGCGTCCGGTATTAAAGGGCCAGGGCGGTGTAGCCAATATAACCGCCTACCAGGTCTGGGACCCAGACTCTGCTACTATAGGCTTTCAGGTTTCCGATGTTAACGACGCCGACGTGATAATATCCCTGCAGTATAAAAAGGTGGGCGGCACCTGGAAGGCGGCCACAGATACCACCGGCGAAATAGGGCCGGGAGTGGAAGCCTCTAACGGGGATTCCAACCGTGTTATACGCTGGGGTGTAAGGGCTCAGCTGGGGGACACCCTGGACGGCAGTTACCTTATAAGGCTTGTGGCCAATGACAGTAATCTGGCAGACACTCTGGAAAGCGCCGTATTTTCCCTGGACACACGCAAGAGTGTGGGTCTGGGTGCGTTTGCTGTAGCGGACTCCGCCAGTTATACCATGGACCTGGAGTGGTCGGCCGTTAGCACCGAGGGGCATTTTCAGCATTATGAGATATGGTACGGCGGTAATAAAACCAAGGTGGAAAACAGGGATATTGCCGGTGGGGACGGCGCTAGTGAGTGGGATGGAGTAGATGATTCAGGCCTTAAGAATGTGTCTTCCACCAGTACCACCATTTCGGGGCTGGGGTCATCAAGCAAGTATTACTTTAAAATATGGGCCGTAGATTCCATGGCTAACGACACCACTGTAGACATGGATTCTGCCACTACTTTGGATGATCCTGTTCCCACGGTTACCGGCTGGGGTGGTGGTACACAGGTTAACGCTCTGCAACTGGACTCAACTACCGTAAGGGTGGGCTATGAGGTTACCGATGTGGACGGGGTCTCCGCTGTCTGCTCTTTGCAATATACACCCGCTGCCCCTGTGTCCTGGGTTAACGCGGTCTCTGTGTCTGGTCATATAGATACAATTGCAACCGGTGAGGGTATACGGGACACTGTATTGTGGGATGCGCGTACCGATTTAGGCGATGGCACAGACACCGCTTATAAAATCCGTATTCACTGTATTGATGACAGCAGCTTTACCGATACCACCGAGTCTGTGGAGTTCGATATTGACATGGCCGATCCTGTGGGTCTTGCGGGGCTCAGTCTGGACGCCATTGACGCCAGTTCCGCTGATCTCAGCTGGAGCAAGGTGAGCTCAGAAAATCATTTCTCCCACTATGAAATATGGTATGGGTCAGTGTTGGCAGATGTGCAGGCGCGCTCGGGTGTAAGTTCTCCTCTGGAGTGGGACGCAGGCAATGATGCTGATCTGGCGGTTGTGGATACTCAGTCCACGGTGATTACGTCCCTTATCCCCAGTACCACCTATTACTTTCAGATTTGGGCTCTGGACTCTCTGGGGAACGAGGACAGCGTAGCCTGGGTAACAGGGGGCACAGCGGCTTCCAATGACCCGGTATTAACGGGCTGGAGTGACGTGCCAAAAGTAAACGCTCTTCAGTTTTATCTGGATTCTGTACGCCTGGGGTATGAAGTCAGTGACGCGGATACCAATGAGGTTAGTGTTACAGGAGAATACCAGCTTTATGCGGGCAGCGGGTGGACGGCGCTTACCACTACCGCCGGTGATTATGGTGATGGTATCACTACATCAGCAACAGCCCGGGACACTATCCTGTGGGATGTAGGCACAGATCTGCCTAACGTGGACAGTGTATATACCGTACGCCTGATTGCGGATGATAATCAGGGGGGCACTCCCAATGACACTACTCAGACAGACACCTTTTCCATAGATACAAAAGCGCCCACAGCGGCGGGCACCTTTGGGGAAACTGCCGTTACTGGAACCTCTATTACGCTGTCATGGTCAGCTTCTACAGAACGTAATTTTGATCATTACGAAATATGGTATGGGGCAAATCAGGCCAAGGTAAACGCCCGGACCACAACGGGCGTTGACAGCGCCACAGAGTGGGATAATGCCGATGACGTGACCCTGGCCAGCCGTGTAACTACTACTACCACTGTTACAGGTCTGAATGTGGGCGGCAGCTATTATTTTAATATCTGGGCTGTGGATAAAATTGGTCATCAAACTGCCGGGTCGGACACTCTTATATCCACCTTAAATGAGGTTAGTCCGGGCTGGACGCGCACCTCCATGGGCAATGTACAGGCTCTCTCCATAGATGCCGGTGTTACCTATATAGGCGCGGGTTCTTCCGATCAGCTGCTTAAAATATCCAGCACTACGGGTGCCGCGCTCTGGAGTTTTAGTACCAGCGCTTATGGCTCCTGTAATCTTCCCACCATTACTTACTTTGGCTCTGACGGCAAAAACCGCATATTGGCCTCCGCCGGCACCTGGGTGGTGGCCATAAAAGATAACGGGGGCTCTTCTAAAACCAATTTATGGCAGAAGAATATCTCCGGCACAGCAAGTAACCCCTATGCCACACCCGGTGACACCACATTTTTTGTAGTGACTTCCGGTCAGGTTCACCATCGATATATTGCCACTGGTGACCCTGTAACCGGGTGGCCAATGGCGGTTAGCGGTGCCAATCCCACGGCGGATATGGTTGTATACAATGACCAGATACTGGTTGCCAGTACCAATGGGACAGTATATAAATACGACTATGACAAGGCGCTGCTGGGCTCGGAGACAATAGCGGGCAGCCCCAGCATAAACCTGCCTCTTATGGCTTTTGGTGACGCTGTATATGTTACTCCCGCCAACAACCGTCTGTACCGTATCAGCCTGGACAGCATGGGTACAGTGTGGACTTCGCCCGCTCTGGGCGGTAACAACAGCGCACCGGCGTTTGCTGTTCAAGGGGATGGCCAGGTTTTTGTAGCGGCGGGTACGCGTATAGAAAAACTCACCGATAACGGTACGGGCGCTACTCTGGACTGGTCTTATAACTCCGGCAGCAATATATATTCAGGGCCTGTGTATGATGCGGGCAAGGGCATAGTTTATTTTGGCAGCGATGGCGGCAGTTATTACGCCTACGATGCCGCCGGGGACAGCTTAAAAGCAGGCTGGCCCTATACCCAGGCAACGGGTAATTCCCGCGCTGACCCTGTTATTGATGCAGGCAACAGCAAAGTAATTTTTGGCACAGAAGGAGGCCATGTGCATGGATTTGCCCTGGAATAAGGAAAATAGCCTAAAAATACCACCTGTCGCAGAGAGGCGATTAATCGTGTCTCTGCGAACGGGGGAACCTGGCAGTGACAATTTGTTTGGTAGCGTTTGTGATTTAAATCCTATCCTTTTAGCAACTAAATGGGTATAATTTAAATGGTTATGATGGGCATATTAAGACAAATTTCCAGGTGCTTAAAGCTGGGGTGGTTTATGGCTGTTATTTGGCTTTTAACGCCAGGTTTTACAGCTGATTTCAGTGAATGGACCTATAGCCGACCTGTTTATATCAACACTTCGGCTACCGGTGCCAACATTACAGACAGTATAGCTCATTTCCCACTGCTTATTCGTCTAAACGATACCAATATGGTTTTTGGAGATGCCCAACCCAATGGCGCAGATCTCCGTTTTGAGGATTCTGCAGGTACAGAGCTAGCTTATGAGCTTACCAGATGGGACAACTCCGCTGAAAGCGCCTGGGTGTGGGTGCTTTTAGACACTCTTATGGGTGCCGATGACAGCCAGTATGTCACCATGTATTGGGGTAATGGCTCGGCAACCTCCAATTCCAGCGGGGAAAATACCTTTTCTACCTCAGACGGTTACCAGGGTGTCTGGCATTTTGATAATAGCCTACTGGATGCTACCTCCAACAGTAACGACGGCAGCGATAATGGTACGACTAATACCACCACCAGTATGATTGGGGATGCCCGTGACTTTGACGGCTCCAGCGATGTGCAGGTGGCAGATCATTCCTCTCTGGATAATTCCAACAAAATGACCTGGTCAGTGTGGGTGCGGCCCACAGCTTTGGGTGGTGCCCAGGGGATTTTGGGAAAGCGCATTTCGTCTGCCGATAATGTCGATTATGCTTATACCATGTTTTTTTATACTGGCGATGATGTGTTTCTGGATATTGAAACTGCCAATGACCGTCTTCAGACAGTAACCTCCTTTGCCAATAATAACTGGTATCATGTTATGGCTGTGTTTGACGGCACTCTTGCGGCCGGTTCCCGTTCCAAAATTTATCGCAACGGTGTACTGGATGTTACCGCTACCGAGACCAGCACCGGTATAGGTAATAAAGCCTGTGACTTGGTATTTGGCAAACTGAATGTGGCCTATGCTACTTCCTTTTCGGGCATTATTGATGAAGCCCGCATCGAAAATACCGCCCGGTCCGCCGACTGGGTTAAACTCTGCTGGGTCACCCAGAAGTCAGATACCACTATTCTTGCTTTTGGAGCTGTGGATACTACTGTTATTGAACCGCGCATCTGGGATGGCGGGGGGGCGGACGCCAAGTGGAGCAATCACTTTAATTGGAGCGGGGATGTAGTTCCAGACACCAGTGACAGGGTGGAGTTTAGCGGTATATCCAGTGATAACTGCAGCCTGGATGTTTCCATAACAGTTAAAAAAATCACCTTTAGTTCAGGTTATACGGGGCAGTTTCACTTTGGGGCAGAGACCCTTTCGGTAAAAGCAGATGTGGATTTTAGTACCGGCGGCACTGTGGCTGCCGGTACCGGGGTACTTAAATTTACCGGTGGTGGCAGTTTTACTCCCAAGTCTGGGGCTGTTTTTCCAGATATCAATGTAGGTGCTACGGGCACAGTCACTATCAAGGATAACAATATGAATGCCGGTGCGCTGGTTGTATCAACCGGTACCCTTAACCTTGGAACAGCCCTTACCCATTCAGTTACCGATATCAGCGGTTCAGGTACCATTGATTTCGGCACATCCACTCTGCAGACCAGCGGCTCTACCGTAACCCTTAATTCGCTTGCGGAGATTTTACCTGGCAGCGGGTATCTGGACTTTACCGGTGGCTCAGCACAAACCCTTACACCGCCATCAGGTGACACCCTGCCAGGAGTAATACATTCAGGTTCGGGTACCCTTACCCTCAGTACCAATATGCTTCAGGCACAGAGTTTTTCCAATTCGTCAGGGCCTTTTGATTTTGGCGGCAACAATGTGTTGACTACGGGTAATTTCTATGTTTCTAACGGTACTGCAGCTACTTTTGTAGGGCTTGGGGGGCGTACAATTACCATAGGCGGCAACGGCCTCTTAGTGGGTCAGGCCAGTAACGAACTCAACCTGCATGCGCCCGGCTATTGGACCATTAACTGCACAGGGGCCTTAAACGCCAGTTATTGTAATATAGACAGCAGCGATGCCCGCCCGGGCAGTATGGGCCATGCCTCCAATAGTATTACAGGGCTGGAAAATACCAACTGGGTTTTTGATACAGACAATTACACTCAATGGGATTACAATCGCACGGTTTTTATAAATACTACAGTCACGGGGGCCGCTATCTCCGGCACGGTGAATAATTACCCCCTGCTTATCCGCCTGGACAGTGATTTCCCTTTTGCTCAGGCCAAAGGTGACGGCCGGGATATTCGTTTTGCCAAGACAGAGGGTACGCATCTGGACTATGAAATTGAGGATTTTGATTCCGCCAATGCAGCAGCCTCCCTTTGGGTGCTGGTAGACCAAATTGCCGGTAATTCTAAAACTCAAAAAATCACCATATACTGGGGTAATGATACTGCTGCCAATAATTCCAATCCCAGTTCAGTTTTTGCCACGGGTAATAATTTTCAGGGTGTGTGGCATCTGCACGACGATCTGCTGGACGCCACTACCAATAATATAGACGGCGGTACTAATAATTCTACAGATCAAAGCCCCGCTCTGGTTGGGGACGGGCAAAATTTCGGCGGCAATCACCGTATTATTTTTCCTGACAACGATGGTCTGGATGCTACCACCACCCTCACAGCCTCTATCTGGGTGTATCCCACCACTCTTGATGGCGCTCCGGACGGTATCATGTCCAAACGCACCGGTTCAGCTTCCCAATACTCCTGGAGTATGTTCTTTTATACCGGTAACAAACTAAATATTGATATTACCAGCGGGGCCGGTGCTAACCGGAATGTGTCCAACAAGACATTCACTATAAACAGCTGGTATTATGTTTCCATGACATATAGCTCGGGTACGGTCAATATTTATGTGGATGGCGCTCTGGACAAAACTGTGACCGGTACTACCAGTCCCATACCCAATACCACATCCAGCCTTCATTTCGGCATGTTGAACGATGCTTATGGTCAGGGCCTGCATGGCAACCTGGATGAAGGCCGGGTAAGTAATACAGTACGGAGCGCCGATTGGGTCCTTCTGGATTACCAGAGCCAGAAGGCGGCTGGTACCGTCATAAATATGAAAAATCCCGTGGTTTCCGGCCTGGGAGATACTACCGCTGTTAGCGCCTTTCAAAATGATTCTGATTCAGTATATGTGCGCTATGAAGTGGAAGATCCAAATAGCGCTACAGTTACCATTACCCTGGAATATAAACTGGCTTCCGGCGGCAGCTGGACGGCTGTAACAGACACTGCTGGTGATATTGGCACCGGCATAGCTGTCTCAGCCACTGCGGATAAACAAATAATGTGGAGCGCCAGCGACCAGTGGCCGGCTGGTACAGAAGACACTTACCTGGTAAGGGTCATAGCCGATGACGGCGCCAACCAGGATACTACTGTAAGCGGTAGTTTCTCCATTGATGTTAAAGCGCCTGTTAATCTGGCCAGCCTGGCTTCCACGGATACTACTGGCGGCTCGGTAACCTTAAGCTGGACAGCGGCCACAGACGCTAACTTCAATCATTACGAAATCTGGTATGGCAAAGATCAGGCCAAAGTAGCCGCCCGCAATCCCGCTAACCCCAATGGTGCCATGGAGTGGGATCAGGATCAGCAGGCAAACCTGGTTAATTCAGCTATTACCTCCGCGGTAATTACGGGACTTAGTACAGGCACTACTTACTACTTTAAAATTTGGGCCATTGATGACTGGGGGCGCCTGCTTACACCCAGTGATATCAATGTCACTACCAAAGCCCTAATTTTCCCAGATTGGAGTAAGAACACTCTGGGTACTATACAGGGTGCTTCTGCCGGCTATGAAAGGCTGTTTGTGGGTACCGGTAATAAAATGGTTTACAGCATTAATGAGCCTGACGGGGGTACCAGGTGGAGCTATGATACGGACACCTGCGGTGTTCCGCGTATGCCCACTTACATACACAACGGCGCTAAATATGAGGTGTATCTCACTGCGGGCACCTGTATTATTGGCCTGCTGGATAACGAAAATAACGCCAGTGAGATATTTACTCCATTCCATGTGGGCGCTACCCCCGGTGTGCCCTATACCAGTACTGAGGACTCCACATTTTATGTAATATTTGGCGATTCCATCGGCCGTTATCGCCGCAGTAACGGCGGCAGTGTATCCGGGTGGCCAAAGGAGCTTATTGGCGCCAGGGCTCAGGTAGATATCCTTATTGCCAACGATGATCTTTATATGGCTGCGGGCAATTTTATCTATCGTTACGATAATGACGGCACTCAGCAAAATAGTTTTGACGCTCTTACCACCATCAGTCTGCCGCTTTTATCTGACAGCGCCATATTGTACTTAACTCCCGACAATAACCGGTTATACGCGCTTAATATGTCCAATTTTAATACTGTATGGACACCAACCTATGAGACGCTCAGCGGTACCAACTCAGGTCCCGCTTTCTTTGATCATGAATTCAGCAGGATTTATGTGGCCACAGGTACTAATGTGGAGAGCGTTGAGGATCAGGGTGCCAGCAGTAATCTGGAGTGGACATACCCTCTGGCTTATACGGTAAATTCCGGCCCTCTGCTGGTAGATACTGTGGTATATTTTGGTAGCACAAGCGGCCGTTACCACGCTATCAGCAAAAATACACGCAATGAGATAGCTAAATGGCCTTATACGGGCGCAAGCGGTAATGCCAGCCTGGGTCCATGGGTCCCCGGTATTCGAGGTAGAATTATTTTTGGTACTGACGGCGGTAATCTGGACGCATTTGATTTACAATAAGAACATTCAAACTATGAATTTAATCTATAAATTGTTGTTTGTTTTACTAAATGTACTGGCCAGTACTTCTGTTATGGTATATTCTAACCCGCTTCAGCCTGATGGGTATCCTTTTAAATGGGGTTGTGATACCACTCTGATTCAAGTTTCTGCTGTAAATCTTTTCTCACCGGATGTGGAGTATATCTGGGCGCAGTCAGCTATAGATACTTCTGTGCGTAATGGTATAGCATATCTTATTGTCTATAAAACCGCTAATAATTTTAACTCGCTTATTTCCGATCTGGAAAAGACATTACAGCTAAACGAATACTGGATATGGAATATGGCTGATACCATGCTGTTTGCATCAGGCTATGATTCAGTGGCTTCTGTTCGTTACAGGTATTCTGTTACTCAGAATGAGCAACAGAAGGTTATTGACAGCTATTTTTTCTCAGTTTCAGCAAATATACTGGAACTGCGCCTGGAGATGCCTGACTCAGAGTATAAGGGAGATTCTCTCTTTTATTTTGGTTTACGTGATTCCCTTCAGTTTTTATTGTACAGCAAACCGCAGGCGGGTCTTAATTTGTTCTATGAAACCGGTGATAGTGCTTTTATGAAATCTGATTATATCAAATGGCCGCTTTATGCTAATGCTGTTTATGATACAGGTTTATACTCATCGGGTGAGCGTACGTACTGGCAATATCCTTCAGATATAATTCGCTA
>CAZUCH010000067.1:0-10265 GCA_964619045.1 uncultured Planctomycetales bacterium
CAGGCCCGCAAGGTGGCCCACTCGATACGGTCCTCCGCCTCGAGGACGTAATCGAGCATTTGGTCCAGATGGTGCAACGACTCTTCCGGCTTGCCGGCCTCAAGCAGTTGATTGGCTTGGTCCAGCAACGCGTCGATATCTTCAGGTTGCATCCAACGTTCCGTTCATGGGGCTGTGCATGGGGCCGCGTCGTGGTCGGCGACAACCTGCCGGTCGTCGAGCCGCGGTTACCACCGACGGCGATGACTGGCAGTATAACGACTTTGTGGGCGGCGCACACGGTGCTTGTGTCGCCGGTTGCGGTTCCGCCGGCCGGGGCCGATGATGGGCGGCCATGAGCCGCACGAAGCTGTCGAGAGTCTGGTTGAGGGCGAGCCTGTTGGTGACCGTCATGGCGGCGGCGCCGGCACTACTGGGCTGCGCGTGGGGGCCGTACGAGCGGATTCGGCTGGGGCAGGCACCGGCCGAATACCGGTCTGTTTTCGCCGAAGGCACCACCCATCAGACCGCAGTCGGAATCTGGCACTGGCAACGGGATATGAGGGGGTGGACCAGCGCTGTCGTTCTGCTGACGGCGCGTGACCAGCGTGTGGCTGGGAAACTGTGGGCGACGTGGTCGCCACGCGGGGAAACGCCGGCGTATCGCCTGGTCGGCGAGCTGAGCCCGGAGTCGTTGGGACTGGGAGCGACGGGGCCACTTGATGTGTTGCGGGTCGTGGCCGATGAACTTACCGGAGATTCCATAGACTGCCGAGCTCGTGAGGCGCATGACCTGGTGGCGGCGGGCATCGTGCGCGTCTTGCGGAGCCGGCCGAGCGTGGACAACGCGGGGCCCGCGGAGGCACGGCTGATAGAGGCGCTCGAACGTGTGCCGGCGGACGGGCGGGCCGACATTGACGTCACGCCGGCGGGAACGCTGACCGTCGAGTACTCCGCTTCGCTGACACGCTGACCATGACCAGCCACGAAGAGCCGCAGGCTGAAACCCGCGGCTCTTCGTTCATAAGCACCGCGCGGGCTGAAGCGCGGGGCCCTTGGTCGTGAGACTTGTGAATCGCAGTGCTAGCGTGATTGTTCCGGTGCGCGGCCACCACGTTGGGCCCGCTCCTCGGGTGAGAAGTAGTGCGTTGCAGAGCTTGTTCGCCAGGCGCGACCGTCAAACGTCGTGCGGCTGGCGGTTGACTTGAAGAAGTCGATCTTGTTGACGACCGGCGTGAGCTTGGCCAACATGCCCGACACCTTCATGATGATCGGCTGGACCTGTGGATCGGGAATAAAAGCGCCCATCATGCCCCCCATCATCGAGACCATGCCGATTCCCTGTGCCAACTCGTTGCCCAACTCACGAAGGTCGGTCAGCGAGACGGCGGAAAAGGGACCGTCGGGCACGAGGGCCTCGGTCATCACGCGGGCGTTGTCACGGATGCCAGGGTGCTGCCCCTGGGCCGTGTCGAGACATAGCAGCACGGCTTCCGCCGACGAGCCGAAGATGAGATGGCCATCGGCCACGCCCCAGACGATCGGCTGCGGCACCATCGCGAATCGCAGGTTCTCGAAGCCCTCCAGATCGTCGTTCAGCGTCGGCATGCGGTTAACCATGAGCATGGCCAACATCGGATTGGAAGCCGCCAGCTCACCCAGCTTCGTCGACAGGAAATCAAGAGCGGCGTTGACCTTCTCGCGCGCAACGTCCTCGTTCATGACCTCGATCAAGAGCACGGTGCCGGCCCCGTCTTCCAGCGTGACGCTGACCGAGGAACCACCGATCCAGGCCAGGACGTCGGCGCGCAGGTCGAAACCGAGTTCGGTTTGCAGCGCCGCCCATTGGTTCATCAGTTCCTCGCCCGCGGGGCCACCCTCGCGGATCGTGTCCTCGATGAACGTGCAGAGCGCGCCGAGATCGATCCCGCCGGCGACCGAGAATGAAACTGTTTCCCGTGGCAGGAAGCGGTCGAAATCGGTGAGCCGGCTGCTGTTGGCGAAGACCGGATAGATGGGATTGCCGGCCGCGTCGGGCGTGAGGGCGGCTACGGACTCGGTGTGCGTCGTGTAGCCGTCGGTGGTTTCGACGGCCGCGATGTAGTCGATGATCGAAACGGCATCGAGCAGCTTATGGACGACGTGCGCGATCACCTGGCCCTTGCCGCCTCCGTCCCGGGCGGCAACCTCGGCCGCCTTGTCACGGGCCGATTCGAGAGCAGCGGCGTAGCGATCGTCCCCGCGAATGCTCTCGAGGTCGGAATCGCTGGAGATGTGTTTGGGACTGTAGAATCCGCCCGCCACGGCGCGCTCCAGGAAGCTGAGGGCCAGGTCTTCGTCGTCGAGCAGAGCGTGAAAGCAGGCCAGGTAGTACAGCACACGCGAATCATCGGGCGCGATGTCGTAGGCCTGCTGCACGAGGTCCAGGCCCTTCGTGTAGTCCTTGAGTTCGTAGGCGTGCCAAGCCTGCGTACATAATTCGTGGGCCTTACCGCTCTTGGTCGAGTTGACGATCACGTCGTTGGCCGAGCGCCGGGCCAGCATGTGCTGAGCCTTCTTAAGGGCGGCCTCGTAGCGCGGCGCGGCGCGCAGGAGATTCAGATCGGAGTCGGAGGCGATCAGCCGGGGGCTGTAGAAGCCGCTCTCCACCGCTTCCTCGAGCAGTTCGAGGGCCGCGTCCTGGTTGCCCAGCAGAGCCTGGATGCAGGCCAAGTTGTAGGTGATGCGTGAGTCTCTCGGGTCCATCTCGTGGGCCTGGGCCATGAGCTTCAGGGCTTGCTCATAGTCCTTCTTCTCGTAATAGCCAAAGGCCTCATTGCTCCGCTCATACGCCTCGCCTTCGTGACTCGAATTGAGATAGACGTCGTCGGGCTGACCGAGCTTGTCGGTCAGGCCGTCGATCATCGTCTGGATCGCGCCAAACAGAGCCTGGAAGTCCGTGAAGACCATCGCGTCTTCGGCCGGCGGAAGCTGGGCGAAGGCGGCCTTGAAACGCGCGCTGGTCGCCATGGACTCGCCCCGACCCTTGCTACTCATCAACTCCAGCACTTCGGTCAGCATCTGGTCGCTGGTCGTGATGATTATCAGGTCGGTCTTGCGGGCCACGCAGAGTGTAAGCAGAGCCTGGTCAGCGTCACGCACTTTCGGCATCAGCGGGACACACGCCACGTCGGCGCCCAGAACTGTGTTGCGCTGCACGCTCATCACCGGAGAGCCAACAGCGCCGTTGATCTCCTCGACAGCCGCGTCGAGAATGGCCACGAGCCCCGCGTAGTTTTGGTCCGTGCTGTCGGGCGTACCGCGGAAGATCAGGACGAGGTCGGGCAGTAGTATGGGCACACCTCGGCCAACGGTCGGCAGCGGCGTGCGGAAACGCTCGGCGAACGCCATCTCCCGGCCAGCCAGCTGTTCCCAATCGACTCCCGAGAGCAACTCGGAAGCTCGCTCCTTGAGCCGGGTCAGTTCAGCGGCCCCTTCCGTGCCGGCGGCACTGTTGATCAAGTCCATCAAGTCGCCGGTGAAGCCGCACTGCATGAAGGCCTCGAAGACCTCAGTCCAGTACTCGTTGAGGAACTCACGCTCGGGGTTGTTCTGGGCCACCACGCACAAGAAGACGTCGTCCGGGACAGCGGCGGCGAGGGAGAAGCCTGGATCGGCCGGGGCCGGAACCGCCAGCGACGTTGCCAGCAAGACAGCGGTCAACATCCCAGTCAACCAGGAACCATGCGTCTTCATCTTGTGCTCCTTAATTGGTGCATCCAGTTGGCCGTGGCGCTGTACTACGAGTATGGCCGCGGCTGGTGACGTAATCACCCGGCAAGAACATCGGGCGTATATGTTAATGAATAGCGTATATGAGCCGCTGTGTCTGTCGGGATTTGTCGCCCTCTGTCGCGACTTGTTATCCGGCGGCGTAGGCGGTGGGCCGGAAGCGATCTCCGAGAGACAAGAAAGCGGGCCGGCGCCGCGCTAGAAGCGCCGCGCCGACCCGCCAGAGAGCAATCCACGACGGCTGTTACGATCCGATCAGCGCGACGAACGGGTCGATGTCGTCGAAGTCCACCGTCCCGTCGCCGTTGCAGTCGGCATATAGCCAGACGCAGCCGGGATACTGGGCCAGGTACGCGGCTTCGCCACCCATAGCGGCGACGAACGGATCGATGTCATCGAACGTAACTCCGTCGAGACAATCGGTGTTGCCGGTGTTGAAACCGAGCAGCAGGATCGGCACTTCGCAGTAGTTGCCGGCGCAGTCGGAAACACGGACGGTGCCGGAGCCGGCGATGTCCGGGTCGAGCAGCTCGACCGAGTAGCGCACTATGGCAGCGCCGGGATCGAACGTATCGACCGTCAGCCCGATGTTCCACGAGCCGGGCAGAAGCTCGATTGTGCAAATGCCCGTGTCGAGCGCCTGGCCGTCCGCGGCGCGGCCGTCATAGCGCTCGGGGAACGTCTCGGACTCGATCGTCACCGACCAGCTGTTGAACTCGCCGGTGTCGTTGGTCTTGTCATCGACGATCTTGAGATTCCAGTCGCCGGCGGCCGGGTTGCCATCCAGGTTGAACAGCACCGGTCCACCCTCGGGCTGGTAAGAGCCGGTGAAGGGGGCTTCGCTCGACAAGTCCGGGATCGGCGCGTCGGCCTCGTCGTCCAGGGTGGTGTCGATGAAGTAGTTGCCCGTGCTGCCGATGTCGGAGAACAGCGCCGTCTGAGGCGGGCTGATCAGCGTCAGGTCGATGTCGTCATCGAACGGATGCATGATGTTGATGGTGATGTTGACGTCGCTGATGATGTCGGTATCGGGGACCGTGATCGACGAGATGACGCCCATCTCGTTATAGTCTGGAATCGCCAGCGGCGGTTTGTGCTCTCGCACGTAGCGCTTGGTGTGGCCGACCGAGCCGGAACACTCCGGATCCAGTGCGTCGATCTCGACGAGGACGTACGAGCGCCAGCCACAGCCATCGGTTGCCCGCAGGTAGCCGCGGCCGTTGGCTTCCGGATCGACCAGTCCGACGACGAACTCGACACTCGCCGCTCCGCTGGGCGGATCGGGTATGACCGAGACGAGTTGGAGGTTCTCTGAGAACGGTGCCAGTTCGAGCGCTTCGATGCCACTGTCGCCGGCTTGTTCGTCGGTGACGGTGCCTGCGAAGTCGCCGGCGACCGGGCTCACGTCGCCGGAGAAGACTGGCGCGTAGATGTCGTCCGAGGCCGGTAGCAGGTCGATAACGATCTGCGTCACATTGGTGGCGCAGTCGGTGATTTCAAGCGTGCCGCTGCCGGGCAACGTCGGGTCGATCAGCTCGACGCGATAGTCCAAGATGTCGAGCGGGGGCTCGAATAGCTCGAAGACAACCGTCAGATTTTCGGAGCCATCGGCCAGGCTGACCGAGCAGATTCCCGCGCCCGGCGCCAAGTCGATCGCGCGACCGACATAACGCTCGGGTCCACAGGGGCTTTTCAGCGTCAGCGCCCAGCGGCGGAAGATGTTGTCCGAGGTGCTCATCATCCGCGTGTCGGCCACCAGCAGCTCCCAGTCGCCGGCTGAGTCGAGCCCGGCCAGGTTGAAGAGCAGGTTGTCGCGCTTGTCGCTGGTGATGCCGTCGCCGAAGACCTCGCCGCGGCCGTCGGGCTGGTGCAGTCCGAGCGTGGTGACCGTACCCAGAGCGGGCTCATCGTGGATGTCGTCCGCCTGCGGGGCGTCGTCGTCGAGGATGACGTCGAAGCTGTTCTTCGTATTGCCCGCGGCACTGCGCTCGTCTTGGCCGATGCGGTTGACCAGCGAGCAGAACTCGCCGCCGTGCGTGAGCTTGGCGGCCATGCGGCCCTGGTTTTCGGAGTCCACCATCAAAGCGACCTCGACCTCGCCGACCGTGAACGAATCGGGCACCGTGATGACTCCGACCACGCCGGCCGGATCGCTCTCCGGCACGACCTCCTCAACCTCCTGCTTGAACGTCAGGTCGGTCGTGACCACGCCGGAGTTGTCGGGCCCGGCGGTGTCAACCAAACCCGAGAGCGCGATGACGCTCTGGCAGGTGTTCTGCTGGAGGTCGGTGACAGTAATCGTGCCGGAGCCGTCGGCCCCCGAATCGATCAGTGTCACGGTGTATTCCACGATCTGATCGCCGGGTACGAATTCGGGCGGGAGATTGAGTTCCACGTTGTCCGCATCGGTCAGCACGATTGACTCGATGCCGGCCGCGAAGCCCTCGGTGTCGCTCGCGGTGCCGGCGAAGGTCTCCGGTCCGGGGAAGGTCGCGTTGAGCTCCATTGACCAGCGGACCAGCGTGGCCCCGAAGTCAGCCGATGAATCGTCGTCGATGACGCGCAGCAGCCAATCGCCCTGGGCGCTATCGCCGTTGAGCTTGGCCAAGCCCTCTAAATCCTCGGGCAGCCATGTGCCGGTATACGGAGCGGCGGAACCCAGAATGGGGAGGATCTCGTCGGCGCTGTCGTCGAACGTCACGTCGACCATGTCGATGCCCGAACTGCTCATGCGGTCAGTGACCAGCTCGACCGATGTGCCGTCCGGGCTCAGCAGGAAGATGTCGAGGTCGCCCGTGTCGAGAGCGTCGATCGTCATGGTGACGGTGACGCCCGTGACCAGGCCCGGCTCGCTGATGTTGATAACCCCGTCCGCGCCGCCCGGCGTGTTGTCCGGGACGTGGAGGGGATCATGCAGGCTGTAGGGTGAGCGGCCCGAGAAGTTCAGCCCCTCGCAGGTCGGCACGTCAACGTCGATCAGCACGATCGTGCAGGCCGTGTTGCCAGCGCAGTCGGTCACCAGCAGCTTGCCCGTGCCGCTGGCGCCCGGATCGATCAATTCGATATCAAACGTGACCACGGCGGACGGAATCGTGCTGACATTCGTCACCTGGAGATTCGTGTCGCCGTACAACTCGACCGCGCAAACACCCGTGTCGCCGGCCTGTTCGTCAGAGGCCGTCACGGCAATCGTGTTGTTGGGGTAGTCCGGGTCCAGGTCAATCAGCGGATCGACATCCTCCGTTAGATCGGGAGCCGCGTCGTTCAGGAAAATCGCCAGCTCGTACGTCTCGGTCGGGCCAACCTGCGATAGCGAGCTCTGCGGACCAACCTCGATGTAGTGCGTCCCGCTCGTACGGGCGAAGAAAAAACCACCCTGGGCCGGGAAGTCGGGCGGCGACTGGAGCGAATTGGAGTCGCTGATGTCGCTGATCAGTACGTCGCCGTCGGGATCGTAGACCACCAGCTTGCCGTGGAAGGCCAGCGGATCGTCATTGGGCGCGATCATGCCGGTGGAATCACGCTCGGGGTCGCCATCAAAGGCCACGAAGACGCGATCGCCGACACTCGCTTCGACGGCGTAGTAGTCGCGGTCCTCGGGCGTGACGATCGCCCCGCCGTAGAAGTGCTTGCCGGTGTAGTCGGCCGTCTCGATCGAGTCGTTGGGTTCGCACTCGGGCAGCGGCGCGCGACCGGCCGGCTCGACGCCGAAGTGCAGCCGATAGCGGTGTACGGTTCCGGTGTCGCTCTGGTCGGTGACCTCCAGGAAGTGCTTGCCCTCGGCAATCATGCCGGCGCCGGCAATGACCGGCGACGATGTCGAATAGATGTAACGCAAATCCTCGATCGGGGCGTCGGCGCCGTCGCCGTCCTCGTCGTCGAATTCGATCACGGTGACGCCGTCGCCGGCCAGGAAGGCCAGGTCCGTGTCGAGCGTGCTGTTGCTGGCCCCGCCGTTGTTGACCCAGGCGTATACGCGGTCACCGGGCATGCCTTCGATCGACCAATAGTCGACGTCGGTCGGGCCGACCAGTTGGCCGCCGTTGAGCGGCGTGTCTAACGGTGTGGCGTCGTTGGGTTCATCGTTGGGCTCTAGCTCGTTGACCTCGTACTTGAATGGTTCGTCGATTATCAGGGCGTACGTGCCGCTCATGATGGTCGCGCTGCCGTTGTCAACGTAGATGTAGTAGGTCTGCGCGGCCGCGAGCGTGACAACCACGAACTCATGCTTGGCCCCGCTCGTGCCGGACGTGCTGTGATTCGAGGCTCCCAGACAGCCCTCGGGGAATACCGGCGGACACGAGTCGTTCACGTACAGCACGCCGTCAAAGCCGTTGCTGACCAAGTCGATCGCATATTCGCCGCTCGTCGGGGCGGTGAACTCGTATACGTGGTCGATTCCGGGGGCTGTTGTCGGGGTTGTGCCCGAAACAGCACAACGCCCGGTTCCCTGGACGAAGGCGTAGTCGTTCAGCGCGCCGTCGATCTCGTTGGTTACGATCACCGGCAGGGGAGCGCCCAGCGCGACCGCCTGCTCGCAGTTGTCCGGATGCACCGCCGCCCGGGCGTTCACGATCAGCGTGAACGGGAAGTTGTCGTGCGCGCTGCTGTCGTGGTCCACGCCGATGGTATAGGTCTCACCGCCCGTGAGCATGACGTCCAGGTCGATCGGCCGGGCGCTACCGGGAGCCCGCAGTCCGTCGATCGCAGTCCCGCCGCTGTCGAGCACGTAGATCGTGAAACGCCGATCCGACGATCGAAGAGGCGCTTTATGCCACGGGTGGAGGTGAACGCGATACGTGCCGGTCGTGTCGGGCGTGAAGCTGTAATACACGTCCGGGCCGTCCACGTAGGCGTCGATGGCGGGCAGCGCGGGCATCGTCGAGATGCTGTCGTTGGCCAGCACAGTCGTGCCGTACACCAGGATTGGCACGGCGGGCCCAATCACCTCGGCATTGGCAAGATCATCATTGAGTGGGGCCGGCGGCATCGCCAACAGGATGCCGGGGGCCAGCCAACAGAGCGCCAGGGCGGCGCTCAACAGTGGTCGCGTGAGTGGTCTTCCGGTACGCATGGTGCCATTTCCTCCTTGGTAACGACTGACGGATGACGCCAATCGACGTCCCGGCCCACTGCCGATCCGCCAGTCTCGTGCCAGCAAAGAAGCGTCGTCCGGAGGCGACGCGTCATTCGATTCGTTACTCTGGTGAATATGCCCGTGCCACCATGCTTGCGGACTTTCCGCAGCCGCGCGGAACGGGGTATGCGCGCGATTGGTGTTCTGCCTCTGATCCCGTTTCCGTTGTTCAGCATCCACGGCCGCTCGCCCCGGTGAAACGCAGCGTTCAGCACAAACCTACTCCCGAACTCTGATAAGGGTAACTACTTAGGGGAGGAGAGTCAACCGTTAAGCTGAACCCAGGCGCCGATACCGACGGATTACCATTGAACCAGTGTGGTGCACATCGGTGCGGCGAGCCGCCAGATTCTGCGTGGAGGGGCGGCATTGTCGCGGACGGATGGGCGCTCCGCAGCTGTGAACCGCGGCAATATACGGGAATCCTGGTATACGGCGGCGATTATGCTATGCTGGATCCCGAGGTGAAGTATGCGACGGACGCATGTTGGGGAACATATCTTGCCCATTGGGGGCGGCAGGAGGAGTTGGAATGGTGGTGTGTAGATTGCGCCTTAGAGAACTCTCAGGTTTGGTGGTCCTTGTCTCTTTCCATGCCGCGCTCGCCGCCGTGATTGTTGATAACGACGACGGCCCGCCGGCCTATGCCGAAACCGGTGCGTGGTCTACAGGCAGCGCAGCCGGCTATAACGGCGGCACCTATCGCTGGACATCGCCGGGCGAGACAAAGACTGCCACCTGGACTGGGAATCTCCCAGAAGCCGGAGAGTACGAAGTTTTCGTCTGGTACCTGCCGGGATCAAACCGCACGACATCGACGAAGTACGACATCGTCGCCGCCGATCAGGTCCATACGGTCTACATAAACCAAACGGGCGGCGGATATACGTGGGAGTCCCTGGGCACATACGCGTTCAACGCCGGAGATAACACGATCACGCTCGACGCCGGCGGAAGCACCGGCGGGAGCGCGGTGATCGCTGACGCGGTTCGGTTCGGCGACGACGGCGGTGGGCCGCCGGAGCCCCCGGAGCCTGTGGAAGTTGCGCCAGGCATATGGCACTCGACGTGGGAGCTGCCCATGCCCCAGGTGAACCATGTGCTCGAGTTCGACCTGGCCGATCCAGAGTATACGATCGAAATGGGCTTCGCCTACGGCAAGCGGCACTATGGCGGAAAAGAGACGGTTACTCAGATCGCCGGCCGCTACGACAGTGCGACGCACGACGTCGTGGGCGCGGTAAACTGTTCGTTCTTCGAAACCGGCTTGGGCATCCTTGGTATGCTCGGTTCATGTGGGAACCTGATCAGCTCACGAGCCGATGCATCGTGGGATCAGCAAACGTACATGCTGCAACAATCCGCAACCGGCTGGGCG
>CAZUCH010000068.1:0-10245 GCA_964619045.1 uncultured Planctomycetales bacterium
TGTCGATCCAGACCGTCACGCCGTCGAACTCATGCATAGCCGCGTCCCCCGCCGGACGGCGACGCTTGATGAGACAGGCCGACAAGCACAGTCAGCGCCCGGAAAGCCCGCTTTGGAGCATGCCGGATCTGGCGCGCCCCCTTTGGCGTGACGCAGGAGAAATCGCCGCTACGCGGTTGCAAATCGTCCACTGAATGGTTATATTGCAGCCATGATCTACCGGAATATAGCACGGCGGCTATTGGATGCCCTTGGCGATACCCCCGTCGTGCTGCTGCACGGCGCACGCCAAACCGGCAAGACGACCCTGGTCCGGGCGATCGCCGAAAGCGAGCATCCGGCCCGCTACCTCACCTTCGACGACCCCGCGGTCCTCGGAGCCGCTCAAGCGGACCCACACGGCTTCATCGAGCGAATCGAAGGCCCCGTCGTGCTCGATGAGGTACAGCGTGTGCCCAGTTTGGCACTCGCGATCAAGCTGTTCGTTGACCGGCGACGCGAGCCGGGGCGGTTCCTTCTCACCGGCTCGGCGAACGTGTTGCAGGTGCCGAGCCTGTCGGACTCGCTGGCCGGCCGCATGGAAATCCAATCGCTGTGGCCGTTTTCCCAGGGGGAGATCGAAGGCTTTCGCGAGTCCTTCGTCGATGCGATGTTCGCCAAGCGGATTCCAAAGCTTCGCGAAGAGAACAAGGGGCCGGCACTGATCGACCGAATGCTCGTCGGCGGCTATCCCGAAGTCCAGAAGAGCAAGCGGACCGCTCGCCGGCGCGAGTGGTTTGCGTCGTACATCAACACGATTCTCCAACGCGACGTTCGCGACCTGGCGAACATCGAGGGGCTCACGCTCATGCCACGCTTGCTGGCACTGCTGGCCACGCGGGCCGGCGCGCTCCTGAATTTCGCCGACGTGGCCCGTGGCATCCAGATCCCACAAACGACGCTGAAGCGCTATCTCGCGCTCCTGGAGACGACGTTCCTGGTGCAGTTGTTGCCACCTTGGCACGGCAATCTCGGCCTGCGGATTGTGAAGTCGCCCAAGCTGTACATCAGCGACAGCGGCTTGCTGATCCACCTCCTGAACACCGATCGCGAGCGGCTTCGCTCGGACCCATCCCAACTCGGCCACGTCCTCGAAAACTTCGTTGTCACGGAGTTGCGAAAGCAGATATCGTGGAGCAAGGTATTCGCCAATATGTACCACTATCGCACAAGGACGGGCAGCGAGGTTGACATCGTACTTGAGGGCCCTGGGGCTCGAATCGTTGGCATCGAGATCAAATCCAGCGCCACCATCTCGGCGGGCGATTTCAAGGGACTCAGAGCATTGGCTGACGCTGTCGGCGACCGTCTTCATCGCGGCGTGCTGCTATACACCGGCACGGAGACCCTGCCGTTCGGCAAGCGAATGCACGCCCTGCCGGTAAGTGCGCTCTGGCGGATCGGCCAGTAATCAACCTAAGCAGGAAGCAGAAAAGGGGACATCACTCATTACTGGAGAAGAAGGGGTTACTGTCGAGCCGGCCGTTGCGTCGTCGTACTAATGCGCAGCCGCGTATCACGACCGCGGACACACTCGTAGCCTCCCCAACGCAGCGGCGGCCCGAACTGAGCGAATTCAGTCCGGGCCGCCTGGCATGGAGGAACTACTTCGTTCTCAAACGCGACCTGAGCCGCGCTCGGTCTAGTGAATCTCTGGCACGAGCGGGGCGAAGCAGCCAACGTGCTCGGTCCGCAGAATCATCATGTCTTGCATCGCGCGCGTCAGACCGCGAATCTGACCCGGAGCCAACTTGCGAATGAGCGGCAACGCCGCCCGCATCAGCGGATCGTGCCGAAGTTGCATCCCGACCGACATCTCGAACTCGTCCTTGTCGTCGCCGCCGCCGGCGAGCATCTCGAACAGATTGAGCATCGCCGCGAACTCCGACTGCTTGGGGAAGTTGTACACGTTGCAGTCGCGCGCCAAGCCGCCCCGCTTGGCCGCCAGCGCCAGCGCGTCCGACAGACCGCCCAACTCGTCGACCAGACCCAACTCGAGCGCCTGCTTGCCGGTGAAGACCCGGCCGGCGGCCAAGTCCTCGATGTCCTTCTTGAGCTGTTCGCCACGCGACTCCATGACGCGCCCCTTGAACTGGTCGTAGACCTCGTTGATGTAGCCGGTGATCCACTCACGCTCGCTGTCGTTCCAGGTGCGGTTCATGCTGAACAAGCCGGCATGCCGGCCGCGCGAGAACTCCGTCGTCGTGATGCCGAGCTTGTCCTCCATCAGCTCCTTCCACACCATCTTGCCGCCCAACACGCCAATCGAACCGGTGATCGTGGTCGCCTCGGCGAAAACCGTATCGCCGGGTATCGCCACGTAGTATCCACCACTGGCCGCCACCCCGCCCATGCTGACAATCAGCGGCTTCTCAGAGGCCAACCGCGTGGCGGCGTTCCAGATGATGTCGCTGGCCAGCGCCGATCCGCCGGGCGAATTCACGCGCAGCACAACAGCCTTGACCGTGTCGTCCAGGCGTGCCGCCTCCAGCGCCGCCCGCACGGTCGTACTACCGGCCGTCGTGCCGCCGAAGAGGCTGTCGTCGCTCTTGCCGACCATGATCGCGCCATCAACGTAAACCAGTCCAACGCCCGGCTCGGTGGGTTCCTCGGCCCCTTCGAGTACCTTCGCGAAGATCTGGAAGATGGCGAAGGGATTGTTGGTGTCGATCTCGACTCCCTCGTCCGGGTCATACTCCTTGAGCATCACGACGTCCGATCCGAACTGCTTGCACATGGCCTTCTTGAACGCGCCGAACGAGGAGACCTCGTCAACCAGCTTGTACTCGAGGGCCTGCTCGGCGCTGAGCGGGGCCAGGTCCACCAGCTCCTTGACGCGCTCGGGGGTCAGGTCGCGGCCGGCGGCGATCATGCCGATCCAACCTTCGAACAAGCCGTCGAGCAGCCAGTTGATGTTCTCAGCCGCCTCGGCGCTGGGCTCGGTGCGCGTGTAGGGTTCGACCGCGCTCTTGTACGCCCCGCAGTGCAGCATCTCGGCCTGCACGCCGATCTTGTCCAGCAACCCCTTATAGAACGACAGCTCGGCGTGCAGCCCGACGATCGCCACCTCGCTGGTCTCGGCCAGCGTGATGTGGTCGGCCGACGAGGCCAGCGCGTACGACAGATTGCTGGCGAAGTCCAGGTAGGCGTAGACCGGCTTGCTCTTGGCACTGAACATCCCCATGGTGCGGGAGATCTCCTCCATCTGGGCCAGACTCATAATGGGCTGCTCGATGATCAGCACGAGCCCGTCGATCTCCGGATCCTGAGCCGCCTGGCGCACGTTCGTGACCCACTCGTGCAGCGTGGTGACCTTGCTTTGATTGAGCATGGCCATCAGCCCGGAGGACTCGTTGACCGATTCGAGCAGCGGCCCATCGACGCGCAACCGCAGCACGTGCTTCTGGGCCAGCGCCGTGCTGGGCGCGAGCAGTGCATAGCCAACCACCAATGTCATAAACCCCGCCAGCGTTCCTGTCTTGCGACTCATCCGTTATCTCCTGTGACTCTTGTTGGGCTGGCACAGTCCGCGGCGCGGAGCCATGGTTGCCGACTGCGATTATAGAACGGCGCGTGCAATTGGTTGTCCGGCCCTGTCGGAAATTGTACGCGCCGGCCCGCCGATCCTGCTACAATCGCCGCTCGATCGTGCAAAGCTGGTTTGAAGCGGAGCGCCACTGGATGACGAAAATACTGCTTATCGCACTGGGCGGCGGCGTGGGATCGGTGCTGCGCTACGTGGTTTCGGGCTGGGGGCGCGTCGTGGGCGAGTCGTTTCCATGGGGCACGCTGCTGGTCAACGTGATCGGTTGCCTTGCTTTTGGTTTCCTGGTCGTGGCGTTGGGTGATCCGGAGCGCATCCGGCCCGAGTTCCGCGTCGCGCTGCTGGTCGGGTTGCTGGGTGGATTCACGACGTTCTCGACCTTCGGGTACGAGACATTCGCGCTGGGTAACGATCGGCAATTCGCTTTTGCCCTCGCCAATGTGCTGCTTAGCGTTTGCACCGGTCTGGTGGCGATGTGGATCGGGCATCGGCTGGCTGAGAAACTGTTTGGAGTCTAGCGACAATGAAACTACCTCAGCAGGGATATCTGTTGCGCGTGTTCATCGGCGGAAGCGACAAGTGGCACGGCAAGCCGCTGTACGAGGCAATCGTGCTGAAAGCCCGCGAGCTGCACATGGCCGGTGCGACGGTGTTGCGCGGCCCGATGGGTTTCGGCGCACATAGTCGGCTGCACACGGCCAAGATTCTGCGACTATCCGAGGATCTGCCGATGGTGGTCGAGATCGTCGACAGCCGGGAGAAGATCGACACGCTCCTGCCGTACATCGACGAGATGGTCGAAGAAGGGCTGGTAACGCTGGAGCCGGTCGAGGTCATCAAGTATCGTGGCAAGGAACCGGTATAGCGGCATCTACCAACCCTCGCGGCGCGAGTCTCTGTTGCGCCCGGCGGAGACGGTTTCGATGTGGCCGCCGACATGTAAGGCGCGGGCCAGTTCGATCCCCATGGCGCAGACGTCGGGGGCATCATCGTGCCGGGCTTTGGGGAAATGCAGGAACTGCTGCTCGATTTCAGGGTCGAGGTTGGCGGGCAGCCGGAAGGTGCCATTCTCGTAGAATGGCGTGGAACCCTCTATGCGGGCGCGTTTGTTGGCGCTGGTCTGGATGGCGACCAGGGGCATGTAGAGCCCGCGCCGGCGGCTCTCCTCTTCGAGGATCTGCTTGAGAGCGACCTGATAGGCCACAGTTTCGATACCTATTCTGAGGGGTTTCCAGTGTCTGAAGGCGGCGATGATGCGCTTGACCTGTTCGACGATGCCAATGCGTTCGAGGATCAGCTCGCGGGTGTAGATGGTGCCGGTGCCGGTGTCGATGCTCCCGACCCAGAGGGCGAAGAAGTCACCGCCGGAGACACCGGTGGCAGGATCGACGGCCATGATCGTCAATAGCCGTTCTTCGACGAGTTCGCTTTGCTCGTAGCGTTTCAGCCACTGCGGCTTGAATGCTCGGAGGGCGTCGTCGATGGGGTTGGCCTGATACTCCTGCTCGAATGCGAGAGTGCCGATGCGCTGGCGTTCGATGTCGAGCTTCTCGACGGGCCAGCGGTCGGGCCAGAGTGCGACTCGCCGGAATGACCCGTCGGCATTGGGCTCGGCCTCCAGCGCGCGGTAGACGCGGTAGTCCCAGCGGGGGAAGCGCTGGCGGTCGCGCAGGTTGGCGAGCAGGGAGTCGTAGTGAATCAGTGAGCCGAGCACGAGCAACTGGCCGTCGGGTGCCAGTGCCGGCATAACGACTCGGCGAAGCCACTGTTCGAGTTTTTGGCGGCTTTCGGGCGAGTAGACGAGTTCGTCCTTCTCGATGTCGTCACAGATGATGAGATCGGGTCGCTGTGGTCCGACACGGATGCCGCGCAGACCGGCACCGCTGCCCTTGGCCTGGACGGTGACGCCAGTGCCGGTGGTGAAGAGGCCGGCGGACCAGCGTGCGCGTGAGGTCTTCCTCTTGCGGGTTGCACCTTGCTTGGTTGTGTTGGTTCCCTCGTCGTCGGGAGCTTCGGCGCAGAGGTCGCCATAGTCGGCACAGATGCGTTCGTTGGATTCGAGTTCGAGACGGATATCGCGGACAAACTGTAGTGCGAGCGAGCTTTCGTGAGTGACGATGACGATGTTGCGTCGTTTTTTCTCGCAGATGCACCACAGTGGATAGGCGAATGAGGCGCAAGTGCTCTTGGCGTGGCCACGAGGGGCTACGCGAGCGATGAGGCGCTGCTTGGGGTCCTGCATGGTGGCCATGAATTCGGCATGGAACCGGGAGGGTTGGTCGATGAAGTAGTCGGGCAGGTACTTGAGAGCCCAGGCCAGGGAGCGCGGCGGGTGTGGGCCGCGAGGCTTATCGGCCCGGGCACGAGGGTTTGAGCGGGACGGTCGACGGCGAGCATCACCAGTGTGAGGTCGGGGGCGCGGCTTCGAGGGCATGTGAGTGTTCCAGGCAAACTGCGGGGCCGTCGTCCGGGTACGACTACGGACTCGACGGCCCCAACAGAAAGATAACCTAGGATTTCCAGAAGTCCAGCCGAATGCGCAAGGTTGTTGGCTGGTGGCGGCTAGTGCTGGCTCGCGTTGATTTCTGGCAGGGGAAGAGAGAATTCTGGGATTCCAAGATTCGAGGGCCTGCAGTCGAGCGTGGCTTGGGAGGTCACGGGGGGCCGTCCCCCATCCTTCCGCTGCGCTCAAGGATGGGGCTCCCGGCGGTTGATGCGGGGCCGGTCGGTTATGCTTGCTGTCATGCCTGGAGCGGTTGGTGCATTCCTCATCGTCGGCATGGCACCGCGGCAGATACATGGAGACCGCCAATAATGAGTGATGTCCCCTTTTCTCTTCCCTTTTCTCTTCTAGGCGGAGGTCATGCGGAGGGTCTTGGTTGGGGGCTGGCCGGCGGCCCAGGTTGCCAGGGTGCGAAGGTCGGCAGGCCACTTGCGAGCCGTGCGGCGCGTGATGAATATCTCAAACAGGGCATCTATCAGGTTGGCGGCATCGGTGACTAGCTCGAAACGCTGCTCCAAACGGGCACGCCAATCCCGCTCGGTGTCATCCTCGGGCAGCGCGAGCCCGGAGACTGTGAATCGTTCGCCGTCCAGAGTGCCGCGAAACTCGCCCACCGGGCAGCCGACAATGAGGCCGGCCTTGGTTGGTTGCTTGCCAATCTTAAGAGCGGCGCGGGCCTCGGGGAGACTGGCGGGGCTGTCGGCCGTTATAACGTCGGTGCCGGTGAGCCCAAAGTCGCACTTGAGGTGGACGGTCTTATCGATCATGACGGTGACGTCGTCGCCGGAGGTCACACGCAGTGGGCCGTCGGCGGCGTCGGTTTGGTGCCAGAGCCAGGTGAGGAACTCCTTGCCGAGAAAGTTGAGGTTGGAGCCGGAGAAGTCGGCCGATTCGCCGAAGCCCTCGGGAGGCTCGACAAGGCTGAACGGCGAGAGGCTCTCAAGGGCGCGCGTGTTCCCGGCAGCGTTCATGATGCGGACGGCGACATGCTCGGGATCGACCGGCTCTAGCGAGCAGCCGAAGGTGCGATTGAAAAGCTCCATGAGTTTGTCGGCGACCGACGCACCGAGGTTGGCGAGATAGACAGTGCGGCCCGGCAGGTCGATCAGAACCGGGTAGGAGTTCATGCGCCTGAAGCTACCGCCGCGGGTTTCTTCCTCGGCGCGGATGACCGCGGCTTCTCGGGCTTGTCGTTTTTCGCCGCGGCTGAGGAAGTCGCGCCCGGAGGTTTGCAGGCGAGTTTCTTCCTCCATGTGGATGTAGGCCTTGAGGACGTTGGGCGGCGTCCTGAGGCGGTCAACCCGCAAGGCGAGGTGGGCGAATGGTCCGAATGCGATTCGATGGGCGAGGATTTCGGTCTCGAAGAGGTGGCCGGGGCCGATCCAGCCGGCCTGCGCGTCGTCGGCCTGGACCGGCGACTGGCCGAAGGAATGGCCGGCGAGGGACTTGACGAAATCGTCGGTAATGTCGTCGTGCCATGGACCGCCAACGGAGAAGCGTTGGAACGATACGAGTCCGGATGCGAAAGCCATTCGGTTTGCTCCTTGCGTGTGATTCCACCGGCGAGACGCCAATGCCACATGGCATTTGTAGTGCGAGGTCGGTGGGGGGCAAAACGTCAGCCTGTCAACGAAGCTGTCAATTGGCTGTCAATTGGCGCGCGACCGGTTGGGGCGTAAGGAGTTGCGCGCTGGCCAGAAAGATCAGCCAAAACGCGAGTATCTCGCGAGAGGCGATAGGTGCTATGATGGCGGGCGATGAGCGAGGTTGACTTTGTATTCGCGGGCGGGGGTACGGGTGGACACCTGTATCCCGGCTTGGCGGTGGCGGCGGCGCTGCGGCAACGTGACGCGGACGTTGGCATCACGTTCATGACGACGCAGCGTGAGCTGGACACAAAGCTGCTGGCCGAGACGCCGTTCGCACAGGTCAGGCAATTGGTGCGGCCGTTCACGGTCCATCCGTTGCATGTGCTGAGCTTCTGGCGATCGTGGCGGGCGAGCGTGCGTGCGGCGCGGCGTTTTCTCAATGAGCATCGACCACGCGCGGTGCTGGGCTTGGGCGGTTACGCGGCGGGGCCGGCCGTGGTGGCGGCGCGCAAACTTGGGCTGCCCATAGCGATTCTCAACCCAGATGCCATCCCGGGCCGGGCTAATCGGTATCTAGCTCGGCGTGTCGATCTTGTGGTGTTGCAGTGGGACGTTTCACGCAGGCTGCTGTCAGATGGCGTGGAGTGCCAGACGCTTGGGTGCCCGATTCGGGCGGAATTCGCGGGAGCGGATGGCGCGGCCGGACGGAGGCGCTTCGAGCTGGACGCGCAGCGCCCCGTGGTGCTTGTTACGGGGGCCTCGCAGGGGGCGCACACCGTCAACCAGGCGTTCACGCGCGTATGGCCAGAGTACTATCGCGAGCATCCCGAGTGGCAGGTGCTGCACTTGTCGGGGCCGGGGGATGAGCAGGAGGTGCGTGCGGCTTACGACGCGGCGAACGTGCCAGCGCGGGTGGTGAGCTTCACGCACGAGATGTGGCTGGCCGTGGCGGCGGCCGATGTGGTGGTCGCGCGGGCCGGGGCCTCGACATTGGCGGAGTTGACGGTGCTGGGCAAGCCGTCGATTCTGTTGCCGTATCCGTATCACCGTGATCGTCACCAGCACGCCAACGCGCGGGTGCTGGTCGAGTGCGGGGCGGCGATAATAGTCGAGGATCAGCGCTCGGCGAAGTTGAACGCACCGGCGCTGCTGTCTGCGCTGCGCCGGGTGACGAGTGCTGATGAGCGCGGGCGGATGTCGGAAGCGTCGAAGTCGCTTGGCCGGTCGCGGGCGGCCGAGGATGTTGCGAGTTGGTTGGCTGAGCGAGGACTTCGCGCGCCCAGGAATAAATGAACTTATCCCCTTTTTCTCTTTCGGAGCCGAGATGTGATTAGCTTGACCGCGGAATATGCACTGCGGGCGGTGGTGTGGCTGGCCGCCCATCCCGATCGTTCGATGACATCGCATGAGATCGCCGAGGCCGTTGATGTGCCAGGTGGATACTTGGCGAAAATCCTGCAAGGACTCGGCCGGGCCGGGATTCTGCACTCACAGCGCGGATTGGGCGGCGGCTTCGCACTGGCTCACACGCCGTCGGCACTGACGCTGTGGGATGTCGTCGAGGCGGTTGATCCGGTTCGACGGGTCAAGAACTGCTCGCCGGGTAGCAGCAAGGGGGCCGGCCAGTTGTGTCCACTGCATCAGCAGATCGACAACGCGGCGGCGGCGGCGGAAAGGGTGTTGAGCGGGTGCAAACTGAGTAAGCTGATCGATGGGTCCGGCAAGATCCCGCCGCTGTGTGCGGCGGCGACGAAAAGCAAGCCACCGGCGAAATCGCCCGGCAAGCACGGTCGGCGGCCAAAGCGGTGAGTGACCCGACGAGAATCCTGGGCGCTGTAATGGATGAGGTTGACGCCGGTCGGCGGGCGGCGTTGTGTGTGGTGGTAGCCCGGCGCGGGTCGGCGCCGCAGTCGCCGGGGGCGCTGCTATGCGTGGACGAAGCTGGTCGCATGACCGGGACGGTTGGTGGGGGCTGCATGGAAGCCGAAGTGCGTCGCCGGGCGTTGAGTTTGCTGGCGGCCGGTGGCGGTGAACTGCTGACGACCGAGCTTGATGACGACGATGGTCTGATCTGTGGGGGGCAACTGGATACGGCGATCGTCGTGATCTCGGCGGGGCCGGAAGCGGAGGCCTTGCGGGCGGCGGTCGAGCGGCTGCGAGATGGGAAGGGGGCGACGATCGTGCCACGCGTCCGCACCGAGGTTGGCTGGGTGGAATACCGGGTGCCGATCGAGGAATCGCCGCGCTTGGTTATCGCGGGCGGCGGGCATGTTGGTCTGGCGCTGGCGCGGGTGGCCGTGCCGCTGGGTTTCGGCGTCACTGTCATTGATGATCGTAGCGACTATGTCGGTGCTGAGCGTTTCCCCCCGCCGATCGAGACGATTGAGGGTGACATTGCGGCGACGCTGCGGGGTTCGGCGATTGATGGGCGCACGTATGTTGTCATCGTGACGCGTGGGCATCGCCACGATGAGGAGGCGTTGCGTGCGGTAGTCGATTCTGCGGCGCGGTATATTGGCATGATCGGCAGTCGGCGGAAGATCGCGACGGTCTATGAGAATCTGCGGCGA
>CAZUCH010000069.1:0-10189 GCA_964619045.1 uncultured Planctomycetales bacterium
CGGCCGCCGACGCTCTGCCCGACATGCTGCGCACGCACGCCGAACGCACGCAATACGCCGAGACCGGGCGCTACGCCGACATCGTTGATTTCTGCCGCCGGCTGGGAGCCTCGTCGCCATATGCTCGGTATACAACGTTCGGCGCGAGTGGCGAGGGCCGGCCGCTGCCGCTACTGATCCTGTCGCGCGACGGCTCGTTTACGCCGGACGCCGCACGTCGTGATCACAAGCCCCTGGTACTCATCATCAACTGCATCCACCCCGGCGAGTGCGCCGGTAAGGACGCTAGTCTGGAACTAGCCCGCGACATTCTCATCACCGGCACGCGTGCTGACATGTTGGCGGGTGTGAACATCCTCATCATCCCGATTCTCAGCCCGGACGGCCACGAACGCTTCTCGCCCTATAGTCGCATCAATCAGAACGGCCCGCGCGAGATGGGCTGGCGAGTGACGGCCACCAACCTGAACCTCAACCGCGATTTCGCCAAGGCCGACTCGGTTGAAATGCGTGCCTGGCTGCGATTGTGGAATGAGTGGGAGCCCGACCTGCTGTGCGACGACCACACGACCAACGGCAGCGACCATCGTTACGACCTGTTCTACTCGGCCACGGCTGGCCGGCTCGTGGCCCCGCCGATCGCGGCCTGGGTTCGAGATGTCTTGTATCCCGGCGTGCTCACGCCGCTGGCCGAGGCGGGTTGGGAGACGCTGCCGTACTCCTGGCCGCGCGACCACGCCGACATCGCCGGCGGCGTCAATGCCGCGAGTGCCTACACGCCGCGCTACTCGACCGGCTTCGGAGCCGCATGCAACCGGCCGGCCGTGCTGATCGAAGTCCACGCGCTCAAGCCCTATCGGCAACGCGTGCGTGTCACGTATGACTTCCTGCGGCACATGCTGGCGACGCTCAACAAGAGCGGCGATGCGCTGCTGGCCGCAATTGACGCCGCCGACCGCGACTGCATCCAAACCGGTGGCGGACAACACGACGGGGCCGTGCCGCTGCGCGCGAAGCTAACTGACACCCCCCGCCGCATCGTTTACCGGGGCGTCGTGACGCGTCTGCGCCCGAGCGAAGTCACCGGCGGAGAGATCATCGAGTACACCGACCAGCCGCTCGACATCGAAACCAACATCTACGAGGAGGTCGAGGTCGTCGCGAGCATCACGCCGCCGGCGGCCTACGTGGTTCCGCCGCAGTGGACCGCGATTATCGACCGGCTTGCGTTGCACGGGGTCGAGTTCTTCCGCCTTGCCGGCCCCGTCACGCTGGATGTGGAGTCCTACCGTTTCGAGGACGTCACGTTTCCGGAGATGCCTTACGAGAGCCGCCATGCTCCGAAGTACACGACGATTATGACTCGCGGCCGGCGTGAGTTCATCGCCGGCAGCGTGGTCGTGCCGCTGTCACAACGCCGCGCCAAGCTGATTGTGCATCTGCTGGAGCCGGACGCTCCGGATTCGTTCGTCGCTTGGGGACTGCTCAACGCGATCTTCGAGCGCAAGGAATACGCCGAGAGCTATGTTATGGAACCGATCGCCCGCCGGATGCTCGCGGATGATCCGGAGCTGCGCCGTGAGTTCGAAGAGCTGTTGGCGACTGACGAGGAATTCGCAGGCAGTCCCGGCCGGCGCCTGGACTTCTTCTACCGCCGCTCGCCATACTACGATGAGCAGTACAACTGTTACCCCGTCGCCCGGCTCGCCGACGCCGAGGCACTGCGGCGTCTGGCGGCTGAACACGATTGATCATCGTTGCCCGACACGGGAGACACGCAATGAAGCACTGGTCTGGCTCGCATGCATGTGGCGTTCGGTCGATTCTGGTTGTGGCCGCGCTCGGGGCTCTGATGCTGTGCGCCGGTTGCTCGCACTCGCTGCGCCACCGGGCTCCGTACTACGAGAACGGCCCTTACCAGTCCGAACAGCCTCAAGGCTGGCTGGACGAAGGTAAGCGGGTGCTCGTCATCGGCCACGAAGGCGACTACTCCCGCATCTGGACGATTGACCTGATCGACGCCTACGTCTGGGACAACGATCTCGAATCGCTCTGGGAATAGCTGCCAGCGACCGTCAGTTCCCAAGTTGAACGCGGGGCAAGCGTCGGTCTTTGACCACGCGGATCGCTCGGGTTAAACTGCCTGTATCGATCAGACTGGCTGCCTCCCTAAGCTGGGCTTGGCAGGTTCGTTCGGTGTCATCGCGTCAGTCATCCCTGAGGGGCACGGGGCCCTTTGGTCTGCGCTGTGAGAGGTTTCTGTAGCTCAGGAGTTCGTGTTGAGAATCTATGTCGGTAATCTGTCGTACAATACGGAGGAAGCTGGACTAGAGGCGGCATTCTCCGCTTTCGGTACGGTGACTAGCAGCTCAGTCGTGCGTGATCGCGAAACCGGCCGATCAAGAGGGTTTGGATTCGTCGAGATGGCCAGCGACGATGAGGGCACCGCGGCGATCAACGGCCTGAACGACTCCGATGTCGATGGCCGTACGCTCACTGTCAATGAAGCTCGGCCCCGTGCGGCCAGCGGCGGCGGCGGTGGCGGCTATCGCACCGGTCGCTGGTAGGATTTAGCCGCACAATACCCCCCGAAAGCAGCCCCCCTCCCTCGGTCGACCCACGTTGGCCGAGGGAGTTTTCTATCGTACATTCCCCGCCCCACGCGCCCAACGGCATGATCCGCGATCGGCGGCTAATGGGGCGCCTTTGGCCCCAGCATCCGATTGTCGCCCACGCGCTTCGTGATGCCGGCCGCGTCCAGTCGCTCGGCAATGGGGACCACGTACTTGCGCGACGAATCCAGCAGTGTGCGCAAATCGCTAATCGTGATTTGCCCGCCGCCCCGCAGCCTCTCGGCTACTCGGCTGGCCATATCCCCCCACCGCCGGCCGTGCAGCCAGATGTCCGCGGATACGCGCACGACTTCTCCCCGCGTGGCCGCCAAGTCGATTAGCTCCTCTAGACGCTTGGCGTTCTTGTCCGTTCGGCAGATCAGATTCTTCGGCGCCGGCGGCTGATAAGCCCCGGCATCCAACTCCATCAGCAAGCTATCAAGCAAGGCTTGGTCGTCCGACGACAGCGCCCCGCTGTGCCCGGGCGGAACGATGTGCCCCGCTGCCTCGAACACTCGCTCAGCCCTAACGAACCACTCAGCCAGCACCGGCCGGAAGCGTTCCGGGCACGCACGCGGCATCCACGCCGGCCACTCGCTGCGCGGCACGCCCGGCAAGCGCGCGTTGGCTTCAAGATGAGTGCTCAGGCGCCTGCCCAGGTCATCCCCTAGCGCGGCCAGGTGTGACTCATGCACCAGTAGCCGCTGTGAAGCCGCCTCTAGCTTCCGCACAACCCCCTTGGCCAGCAGACCCTCGGATATGCGCCGCACTTCGTCGGCGTCCGCCAGGCCGGCTTCGGCGGCCAAGAGCGTTTCGTCCACCACACGCCACTCGTGATCGCGAATGACCTCCGCAAACCTGGCACGCGGCGTACCCTCAAGCAGCGCCGTCAGCCCCGCAATGTGCGCCGGCCGCTTGGCCGTCCAGCGCCGCGACGCCGGCCGCAGCACCCGTCCGCCACCCAGCGTGCGCGTCGCGCTCTCGTCACGCAATATGAAATGCTGACCCCATGTTGCCACGATCGGCTCGGCGGTCTTCAACTGGGCGAACTGCCCGCGGCAAGTGTCTTCCGCAGGCTTGTCCAACAGCCGCAGTTCGGCCAGCACATCGCTGGTCGCAATGTGCAGCCGCAACCGTAGCTTCTGCTTACGCTCCTTCCCCGGCATGCGCAGGCTGGCGATCCAAACATCCAGCCCGGTCGTGCGCCGGAGATACCCCGGCGTGGCCAGTTCATGCCCCCGATCGACCTCGTCGAGCGAAAGCCCGGCCAGATTCACCGCCAGGCGCATGCGGCCCGCTGTGGCCTCCCGGGCGTCGTGGTGCGTCTGTATGTCACGCACGCGGACCGACGTACCCGCCGGCCAAAGCTCCAGTTGCTCATCACGCTGGACCGCGCCATGGGCCACGGACCCGGTCACAACAGTCCCCCGGCCGGCGATCACGAACTTGCGGTCGATCGGCATTCGAAACCAGCTATACGGCGCGCGAACTCGGTGCGGATCGCGTGCCACCTCGGCCAGCACGCCACGCAACTCGTCCAGTCCGCGACCGTCCTCGGCCGATGTTCGCACACAGGCCAGCGGCTCGATCCCCAGCGCCTTCAGTAGTTCCCGAGCCTCATCCTCGACCACCTCACCCCACTCGTCATCGACCAGGTCCATCTTGGTCAGCACAATGACGCAGCGCTCGACCCCCAGCAGGCTCAGCACCTCGGCATGCTCGCGCGTCTGCGGCATGACCGAGTCGTCCGCCGCCACCACCAACATGGCGACGTCAACGCCCGTGGCGCCGGCCACCATGTTGCGGATGAAACGCTCGTGGCCGGGGACATCGACGAACGAGATGGCGCAGTCCTCGAACTGCGTGTGGGCGAAGCCCAGCTCGATGGTCATGCCGCGCGCCTTCTCCTCCGGGAGCCGATCCGGATCGGTTCCGGTGAGGCACTGCACCAAGCGGCTCTTGCCGTGGTCGATGTGCCCGGCGGTGCCGACGACAAGTGTGGCGATCTCGCTCATGCGGCCGATTGTAACCGAAGAACGCGGCCCCCGGCGACAAGCGACAGCCTAGTGACAACGCAACGGCCACCCATCGTAGGATGCGTCTTGACGCATCACCCCGGTCCATAGCGGCCGCCCCCCGAGTCAGCCGCCATGTTCACCGGAGTCAATCCAACATCCGCGCCGGACAGCTGCGTGGCGGGCCTACCCTCCGCCGCTCAACAGCGCCACGAACGGGTCGATGTCGTCGAAGTCCACGACACCGTTGCCGTCGATATCGGCTAGCAGGCGATAGCAATCCGGATACGCCGCCTCGTACGCTGCTGGGCCGGTCAGTGCCGCCACGAACGGGTCGATGTCGTCGAAGTCGATCACGCCGTCGCAGTTGGGGTCACCCACGACCTGCGAGCCGGCGTCGCGGCGAATGAAGCCCTCGTCGTACTCGATCTGAACCTCGCCCTCGGGGAACAGGCCGTTGAGCAGCACCCACGCGCCTTCGATCTTGGCATAGCAGTTGATCGCGTTGAGCCGCAGCGTCGAGCCGCCCAGGATGCTCAGGCCGTCGGGGCCGCCAAGACCGTAGAGATAGAGCGCCTCGGGCGTCGTCGGGCCGCGGTTGCCGTTGTCGATCACGTCCATGAGTTGCACGACCGTGGTGACGCCTTCATCGCCGACGACGAGTTGGCCGATGCCAAAGTTGAGCACGCCGTCATCGGTTGGGATGCCCACGTCTTCGCCGCCGACTTCGAGATACTGCGGCATCGATCCGTCGAATTGGAAGATTGCCGACTGGGCTGAGAAGTTGGCCTCGGCGGTTGTGTTGAAGGCGAAGTTATCGCCGATCGTGAGTTGGGCTCCGCTGCCTCCGGTGAAGATCGCGTTTGCATTGAGCCGGAGGCTGCCGGCCACGTCGACCGTCGTATCGTTGGCGCCCAGCGACATCGTCATGCGGTCGGTGACGGTCAGCGCGCCGAGCAACAGAGTGCCCTCGGTTTGGACGGAAATCGACGTGTTGCCCTGGTAAGCGGGTGTGATCGACTGGAGTGACGAGAGATCGAGCGTGCCGCCGCTGTTGACGTTGAGGTGCAACCAGTCCGCCGACTGGTAGGGGGCGATGATCGCATCAACGCTTGACAGATCGAGCGTGCCACCGGCCTCGGCCTTGATGTATTGGAAGCTCGCGCCGCCGTTGTTGTCATTGAACCCGGCGTTGACGCTCTCCAGAGACGAGAGATCGAGGATAGTGCCGGCGCCGCTGGCTTCAAAGAGCGTGTACGTCGAGTAGGTGCCGTTCAACCCGGTGGACGAGTACGTAGTGGCTCCCAGGTTGCCGTAGGCTGTCCCAAATGTCGCACCGCCGGCGATCGAGATCTGCGAATCGTCGATATTCTCGAGCTCGGCGGTGATGAAGTCGTGATCTTGCAGGATGTTGACGATGCACCGGGTCATGCTTGTCAGGGCCGGAGCGTTGAACGTCCCGCCGTCGCCCAGGTTGAGCGTCGTGTTGTACATCGACGTCAGGGCAATCGCGTTGATCGCGCCGTCATCGGGCGTGTTGATCGTGCCGTTGTTGAACGCTGTCAGGGACGGGAGGTCGATGGTGGCCGTGGCCATGGCGGACAAGCTCGTCCGCGACGCCGTCTCCAGCGCCGGGAGGCTGTAGCTCGGTACGTTGATGGTGAAGTCCGTTGGTCCGCCGTTGGAGTCGATCGTTTGGAGTGCCGTGAGATCGATCGAGCTGCCGCTGCCCACGATGATGTGCAACCAGTCCTCGCCGCGCTGCGGGCCGGTGATGTTGTCGACGCCGGACAGATCGATGGTGCCGCCGGCCGCGGCCTCGATGTAGTGGTGACTCGGCCCGCCGCTGTTGTCGTTAAAGCCGGCGTCGATGTTACCGAGTGTGGAGAGATCAAGCAGGGTGCCGTCTCCGGTGGCCTTGAACAGCTCATAGGTGGTATAGCCCGTGTTCAGTCCGCTGGATGTGTAGGTCGTGGCACTGAGATCGCCGAAGGCCGCGCCGAACTGGGCGCCTCCCACGACGTGGAGACGCGAGTTGTCGATGTTGTCGAGCGCCGCGGTGGTGAAAGTCTGGCCAGGCGCCAACTCGACAAAGGAACTGGTGAAGCTGCTCAGCAGCGGGGCGTTGAAAGCACCGCCCGTGCCCAGATCGAGCGTGACGTTGCTCATCGAGGCCAGGTTGTCGGCGTTGACCGCCCCGCTGTCGGGCACGACGAGCGTGCCGCCGCTGTGGCTCAGGACGGCGGGGATGTTCAGCGTCGAGCCGGCGCCCATCGTGAAAGACGTGTTACCCAGGCTGGTCAAGGCCAGCAGGTCGAGCGTTCCGCCGGCGATTACGTCAAAGCTGGTGCGCGAGGCCGAGGCCAGCGCCGGCAGGCTGAACGCGGGCACGTCGATGTCGAACAGCGTGTTGCCCGAGCTGGCCGAGTTGATGGCCACAAGGCTGTCAAGGTTGATATTGCTGCCGCTACCTATGATGACGTATAGCCAGTCTTCCGCGCGACTGGGGCCGGTGATCGTGTCGACCGCCGACAGTTTGATGAGCCCGCCGGCTTCGGCTTCGATGCGCTGGTAAGTCGGGCCGCCGCTGTTGTCGTCGAAGCCGGCGTTGATGCTCTCCAGCGACGATAAATCCAGGATACTGTCGGTGCCGCTGGCCTTGAACAACGTGTAGGTCGAGTAGCCGGTGTTCAGCCCGGTGGACGAATACGTCGTCGCCGCCATGTCACCGTAGGCGGTGCCAAACTGCACGCCGCCGCTGACCGAGATACGCGAGTTGTCGATGGTGTCGAGCGCGCCGGTGATGAACGTGCTTCCGGCGGATAGACCCACCGAGGACCACGTGAAGCTCGTCAGCAGCGGGGCATTGAACACGCCCGCGTCGCCCAGCGTGAACGTCACGCCGTTCATGACCATCAGGTTGTCAACATTGATCGTCGTCACCGCCCGGCCATCACCGACCTGCGGCAGAATGTACGTCCTGCCGTTGGTTTCGAGCAGCGCGGGCATGTTGAGCGTCGCGCCGGGCCACAACTCGAGTGTGGCGTAGTTGAGGTCGGTGAGGGCTATGAAATCCCAGGTCGAATCGGTGAACAGCTCGAAGTTCACGTACGACGCCGACTCCAGCGCCGGCAGGCTGAATGTGGGCACGTCGAGGTTGAATCGCGTGGTGCCCGAGCCGGCCGAGTTGATCGTCTGTAGGGCCGTCAGGTCGATAGTCCCACCGGTGTCGATGTTGATATCCAGCCGGTCCTCCGCGCGGCTCGGCCCGGTGATCGTCTGGAGGCTGGAGAGGTTGATCGCCGCGTTGTTGGTGGCCCAGATGCGCTGGTACAAGAAGCCGCCGCTGTTGTCGTTGAAGCCCGCATTGAGCCATTGCAGCGCGGACAGGTTGAGCATCGTACCGGCGCCGTCGGCGCTGAAGAGATCCCATGTCGTGTTGTAGCCCGTGTTCAGCCCGGTCGAGGAGTACGTCGTCGCGGCGATAGCGATACCCCCGCCGCCCTGCGTGTCAAGCTGGGCCTTGTTGCCGCTGAACGCCGCCCCGGCCGCGGTCGCGGTAAACGCGGCGTTGTCGGCCTGGATGACCCCCCCGATAAGGGCATCGTCGAGCACGGTGAAGCTATGCCCTGGATCGACGATGAACGTACTGCCGGCGGCCAACTCGAAATCGGTCACGCTCTCGGGCGTGTCAATGTCGAAATGGACCGTTTGGCCTGTTCCGATAACCACGTCGTACGTCGTGCCTCCGTCGTTGATCGGCACGTCCGGCGTGTCCCAGTTGTCGGCATCCGAATAGTTGCTGCCATCGCCGCCGCCGGTCCAAGTGGCGTCGATGGGTTGCCCGCCAGCGACCGGTCCGGCGCCAATCAGCAGTCCGATTGCCAGCACGCCGAGCGCGCACACGAAGTTCCGCTTGAGCCTACTCGTAGTCATTACCGTCTCCCTGCTCCAGATTCGGCCGAATGCGCATACACTCAGCCTTATGTCCCCACACCGCCATGATATGCAGGTACCGATAAGGTTGCAACGAAAATCGGCCCCGAGCGAGGGTCCGATTGCCGAGTTTCGTTGCCGGTTGCCTCGTGGGGCTTGGCGCAGGGGCCACGGTTGGTAATCATCTCACAGTCTGAAACGGCATTCACGCAGCGAGGCCGTTGGCCGCGACGCGGAACATTCCGGTCGAACAGGTCGTTCGACGTATACCGGTGGCTCGGCATCTGATGACTCGACTAGCCGATGCCACTGTGGCTCAAACGGTGCGAAACCGGGAAACAAAGGTTTGATCAGCAGACTACTGCGCATTTTGCGAGTGGTACTATCGCGCCCGGAAGGGCTGATGGCCGCGTCATTCGGTCTGCTCATCCTCGTGGGCACGGCCCTTCTGGCCCTGCCCGCGGCTGATGCCGGCGACGAGGTGAGCCTGCTCAGCGCGCTGTTCACGGCGACCTCCGCAGTGTGCGTTACGGGGCTGATCGTCGTCGACACCGGTCGGGATTTCACACCCTTCGGGCAAGCCGTGATCATGGTGCTTATCCAGCTCGGCGGACTCGGCATAATGACCTTCGCAACTCTGGCCGCCCAGATGCTCGGCCGGCGAATGTCCTTTCGTTCGCAGGCGGCGCTGGCGGACGCTTTCTACCAACGCGAGGCCGCCGGAGCGCTGAAGAAGAACTTGAAGTTGATAGTCGGCTTGGTATTCGTGTTGGAGTTGCTGGGAACCTGGCTGCTGTACTCGGATTTCCGGAATGCCCCGGGCGATCATCCGCCGCTGTTCTCAGCCGTGTTCCACTCCATCTCGGCATTCTGCAACGCAGGATTCTCGCTGAACTCCGACAGCCTCAGGCCTTACCGCACGCATTTCCTGACGGTTTTCACGATCATGGGGCTCATTGTCCTTGGAGGGCTGGGGCATGCGGTGATACTGGAAGTCGCTCGCCGCACTAGTGCGAAGCTGAGTCGACGAGGAAACCGGCCGATTCAGTGGAGTCTGAATTCGCGCGTGGTGTTGGTTAGTTCCGCGGTTTTGATCGTCTCTGGCACGGTCGCCCTCCTGATTCTGGGGCTCGGGAACGAGTCGTCAGGGTGGACGGGCGCGATGTCCAATGCGCTGTTTCAATCGGTCACAGCGAGGACTGCCGGCTTCGATACGATCAAGATCGGCACGCTGCCGACGGCCTCGCTGCTTGTGCTCGTCGGCTTGATGTTCATCGGTGGGTCACCTGGCTCGTGCGCCGGCGGGATCAAGACGACATCCGTTGTCGTGGGGGTTGCCTACCTCCGCTCTCGAGTCAGGTCCAGGCCGGACGTTGTGTTGTTCGGACGGCGGCTACCCCAAGGCGTTGTGGCCCGAGCCGCGGTGATCAGCGGGCTGGCGCTCATTTGGAACGCCATAGGCTGCGTGATCCTGTCGGCCACGGAGGCGGGTGATGCGGGGCCTTCATTCGAGGCGTTGTTGTTCGAGCAGGTTTCGGCCTTTGCAACCGTCGGCTTGTCGACCGGGATCACAGCTGGACTATCGGTCGCCGGCAAGCTGTGGATAATTGCCACGATGTTCGTCGG
>CAZUCH010000070.1:0-10146 GCA_964619045.1 uncultured Planctomycetales bacterium
CTCGAAACCGGCCATCATCACCATGGTTTCGACACGCTGTACGGCGTCGCGCGTGTTGTTGGCGTGGATGGTCGTCATCGACCCCTCATGGCCCGTGTTCATGGCCTGCAACATGTCGAGCGTCTCGCCGCCACGGCACTCGCCGACCACGATCCGGTCGGGACGCATGCGCAGCGAGTTGATCAACAGGTCGCGGATCGTGATTCGGCCCTTGCCCTCAATGTTGGCGGGGCGGGTTTCGAGCCGGACAACGTGCGGCTGACGCAATTGCAGTTCGGCCGCGTCCTCGATGGTCACGATGCGCTCGTTCTCGGGGATAAAGCTTGAGAGGTTGTTGAGCAGCGTTGTCTTTCCGGAGCCCGTACCGCCCAGGATCAGGATGTTGAGCCCGGACATCACGCACGCCCGCAGGAAATCCACCATCTCCGGCGCGCACGACTTGAATCGTACGTAGTCGTCCCACGTGAGCGGATCGGCGCCGAAACGCCGGATCGACAGGGACGGGCCGTCGATCGCCAGCGGCGGGATGATGGCATTAACTCGGCTGCCGTCCTTGAGACGTGCGTCGACCATGGGCGAGACTTCGTCACAGCGTCGGCCGAGTGGTGAGACGATCTTATCGATCACGTGCAGCAGGTGGGCGTTGTCCTTGAACTTCACATCGGCCTGTTCGAGGTTTCCGCCGCGTTCGATGTAGACCTGCCGCGGTCCGTTGATCAGAATGTCTGATATCAGCGGGTCGGAGAGGAGGGCCTCCAGCGGCCCCAGCCCGAAGGTCTCGTCGAGAATCTCCTGCACGAGGCGCTTGCGCTCGGCGAAGTTCAACAGGGAGTCTGCCTCCTCACACAGTGAGACCACGATCTCGCGCACCTGCTCACGGAGTTCGTCGGTGGCGTTCTCGGCCAGCTTGGTCATGTCGAGCTGGTCAACCAGCTTGTGATGTATGCTGCCCTTGAGTTCCTGGAACTTCAGGGCCCGCTCATTGCCCAGTGCGCCCTTTCTGGGCTTGGAATCTGACGTTGCCGCTGGAGCTGAGGCGGCTGGCGCTTCCGGTTGCTTGTTCGCTGACGCCGGCGCGGCGCCGGTGGGAGGGCTCGGGGCGGGCGCCGGCTTGCTGGCCGCCGACGGCGCCGTTACGGGTTTCTTGGTGAACATTCCCATCAGCGACTCCCGGCCACGACGCCTCGGTCGGCGTGGCGGCCTGTACTAAGCACCTAGCTCGGAAATATCGACGAGAGCAAGCCGCGCTTGCCATGCCCGCCGGCGCCTCGTCCGTCAGCGCCCTCGTCGGCGCCGTAGTTCGCCAACGTCTGGGCCATTCGCTGAAACTCCAAGCGCAACTTCGACTTCGGAGCGTGCTCCAGCAGCGGCGTGCCGACGTTCACCGACGTGCTGGCGGTCTTCCAGTCGTCGGGCAAACTCCAAAATATCTTCTGTCCCAGCGTGGCCTCGACGTCACCCGGTTCCAGGTACGCCACCTCGCGCCCCAGGCGGTTGCATACCAGCCGAACGTTGTCGAGGTTGTACCCCTCTCGTCCCAATTCGTTCATCAGCCGATCAGCGTTGCGCACCGGTGGCACCAGAAGCTGGAGGACCAGCAGGTACACATCAGTCATGTCGAAGACGGCCCGAGCACTGGCGTCGAAACGAACCGGTCCATCGGCCACCACGAAGTCATAGTGCTCCAGCAACGCCGCCAGCACGCTGGCGCAATGGGCCGCGCTGATTCGCTCGGCTTGCTCAATATCGGACGGATGGGCTAGAACGTGTACGCCGCTGGGATGCTTGACCATCACGCGTTCGATCATCTGGGCTTCGATGTGCTCGGGCGTGTCGCACAGCTCGGCAATCGTGTAGGTCGGTTGGGCGTCGAGGAACATGGCCACTTGGCCGAAGCGAAAGTCCAGGTCGACGACCGCGACCTTGGGTTGTTCGCTGCCACCGGCCCAGGATGTCAACTGAGCCAGCTCGACGGCCAGATTGGTCGCGATGGTCGTGACACCCACGCCCCCACAGCATCCGACCACCGGCACCAGACGGCCAGCGCGTTGGCTGCCGCCGCGCGTCTCGCGGGCTATGGCCAGCAGAAGATCACTCAGTTGCTCGGGGGGGAACGGCTTCCAGAGGAACTCGCGCATTCCAACCCGCATGGCGTTCATTACGAGCTTCGCATCGCGATCCTCGGTCATCGCGATGCTGGCGATCGTGTCCTTGTACTCCTCGATCAGCGGGGAGACGATCTCCATCATCCCGGCCGGATCCGGATCCAGGTGCAGCAGCAGCACCTCGGCTGGGAATTGGCGCACGGCCTGAGCCAGCAGAGCCGGCTCATTGACCTCGGCTGTGATCTTGACCCCCTCGATGCTCAGGAGCAGAGAGCGCAATTCGGGCGCGGCTTCCTCGTCCGAGTTGGCAACGATAACCCGTACGGGTTTGCTCAACGCCGTCAGTCTCCCTTCAAAAGCGCCGCTGGCCGGAGCGACCGTCAGCCGGTATGGGTGGTACCAGCCGGCTGATGGTCAAAGCTGAGTGTCGGTCATTCCAGCGGCCGGGGGCGTCGCTGTCCCGCTGCCGGGAGGGGGCCACGGCGACGCGCGACCGGGTTTACTCGATAAGCACTACCGGGCGTTTACCGCCCAACGAACGGAAAATCTCCTCTAGCTGCGCCGTATAGGTTTCCGGATCACCGGCCGCGAAGAACTCCTCGCCGTTACCGATGGCGGCGATCTGTTCCATCAGATCCCGATCCGCTCCATAACCCACGCTCACACAGTAGATACGAAAGCCCTCATCGGCGGCTTGGTGGGCCATCTCCAGAGCGTAGGTGCGTGCGCCGCTCATGTTGTAGTTGCCGTCCTCGTCGACGTTGGCCGCACCGTCCGACATCAGCACGATGACCTTGGCCGCGGCGCCGCGCGCGCGCTCGGAGCTCAGTTCCGCGATGGCCTCACTCATACCGCCGCCGATGCAGGTATAGGTGTCATAGTGGCCCGATTGGCGCTGATAGAGCAGTTCAGGAACCAGGGCTACGTCAAGGCTGAGATCAACCTCATGCCGCGACGTTCTGCCGAAGATCTCCAGCGCCATCTGGTCCATGCCGTCCAAGTCGACAATCACGTCCGCCATGGCGCTGACAGCGTCCTTGACGGCCCGCAGCGGCTGTTCGGGCGTGGCCCACAGGTTGTTGGTCTGGTTGATCCCGGGAGCACTGTTGAGGAGGAAGTCGGAAAACGTCTTGGGGCCGAAGCGGTAGCGGAACACGCCCTGGCTGCTGGACTTGTAGTAATCGATGAAGCTCGACCACGACCAGCTCACTCGGAATGATGGCTTGGGCAGCCACGCCAATTCGCTGTCGGACTCGATCACGCTATCGTCGTCGCCGCCGCAGCCGTCCATGCCGCTGTCCCAATCGGCCAGGCCTAGGACGGTGGCAACGCGGTAACGCCAACGCGTTGAGTTCCACGGGTCAACCGACTCGAATTCCTGGTTGGCGACCGCATAGCCCTTGCCAGCCTTGCAAACCACGTCGATCTCACTGAGGTTACAGCTTGAAGGCACCTCAAACGTGAACCACTCGGTCTCGACAACGCCGTCTTCGCCCGGCGCGGTCTCGTCGAACTTGATGCCGCTGTAACCCGTCTTGGGGTCCGGACTGACGTTCGAAACGCTGTACCCGCCCTGACTTTCGGCCGTCGACGTCGCCAACACCCAGGCGCAAGAAGGCAACGAGACCGTCAGGTGACTCAACGCCGGGGTCGCTCCCGAGCCGTCACTCGTCAGGTAGATGGTCACGCGATCGCGGTCGGGAGAGCTACCTTCTTGCCAGACCACGCGGTTGGAGAAACCCAGGTCGTCCGTGGCGAGAGGCGTCAGGTAGCCCTGCGTCTCGTTGGTCAGAATCGACCAGCGCTCCCAGTCATCGTAGCCCGCATCAACGAGCACCTGCTCGACGGCGGCATCACCGCTCCAGTCCACGTTCTGCGGCAGGTAGTACAGACCCGGGTCGCTGGACGCGTCGTACTCGCCGGGCACCAGCGGGTCACCCCAGTCCACCATGTTGCCAATCGCCGGGCCGTTGTCGCCGGCGTACTCGGTCTCCCACTCCGAACCCGGGATGTAAGGCCGATCCGGCTCGGGACCGTCCAGCGCGCACCACACGTCGCGCAGGTTGGTGCATCCGCCATCCGAACGGTTCCAATAACGCAACTGGCTATCATAACACATTGAGTTGGAGAGATCGATCACGACCGAGATGTCACGCGGGATCAGCACCGCCGTGGCACGCGCTTGGAGCGATTGCCCGTCTTCATCGAACAGACGCGCGAACAGGTACGGCACATGAACGGCGTCCGTATACGGATCGTCGGGATCGGGGTCGAAGCGCCGAACCGTCACACGGACGGCATCGCTGTTGCCTTCGGCCAACTCAAACTCGAAGCGCTGCGTGTCCGGGTCATAGGTGGCCCGGCCGAACTCGACGTCCTCGGGCCACACCGCGGGCCTACCACCAAACACCGGGTTAAGAGCCGCGAATTCGTTGGCGGCTTCAATCGCCGCCACTTGCGGATCAGCGTCATCCTCGCTTAACAACTGGGAAGCCGCTGCCAGGGCCGCCGCGTCGGCGGCGACCTGTAGCTCGGTCTGGGCCGTGTACAGCCGGCCCATGTCGAGCACCAACGCTCCCATCGCGAATATCATCGTGCTGCACATGGCCACCGGTACCGCGACACCTGCGCGACGGTGATACCTTTTCGGATTGCGACGTACGAATTGCATCTTCATTCCTCCAGAGCACCTCGACCGTTACCTGAGACGAACCAACACTCAACACCTTCGGAAGCTGTCACAGCCCCACCCACGGTTGTGCGCGCCCTCGCTGTCCCATGCCCGAGCGCATGAACCGTGGATGTCCGGCGTGTTGTGCCCTGCACACCGCCGATCCTCCCGATGTCATAAGCTCGGATTCGCATGCCTAAATTCCCTCGTTCTCGCCCGCCGGCCCGATTGGCCCCCGAAGCTTGGTCGCCGACGTACCGTACAACTCGCTCTGCCGCACCGGCCAGGTCTCGTCGCCCGTACTGTCCGCGGAGTCCGCATCCGCCTCCGGAATCGCGCCCTCGAGTTTCCCCAGGCCGAACAGTTCCCAGTCGTTAGGCGGAACGTGGTCGGAACCGGGGATGTACCGAATCTGGTTCGGGCTAAGCGGCGATACCAGCTCCGGGGTCACCAGCACGACCAATTCCGTCTGGCTCGATTGATACTCGGTCGACTTGAACAGCGCCCCCAACACCGGAATGTCGCCCAGACCGGGAATCTTGCTGCTGGTGGCCCGGGCGCGCTCGCTGAGCAAACCACCGATCGCGAACGTCTGACCGGGGCCCAACTCCACGACCGTCTCCACCTTGCGCTGCACCAGACCGGGCACCGTGAATCCACCCAACGTCACCGCCGTGCTGAAGTCCGGCTCGCTGACCTCGGGCGCCACACGCAAACGAATGACGGAGTTACTGAGCACGGTCGGCGTGAACACTAGACGCACGCCAAACTCGCGAAATTGGATCGTCACCGAGTCACGCTGCGAGATCGGGATGGGGTACTCGCCACCGGCCAGGAACGTGGCCTCCTGGCCACTGATCGTGACCAGATTGGGTTCGGCCAATACCTGCAAGAGCCCATTCTCGTGCAGAGCTTGGATGAAGAGCTGCATCTCCAGACGCGGGAAACCGAAGCTCAGCGTCGGAGTGGGCGAAAGCGCCAGGCCCGAGGCGCCCGTCAGGAACGGGATGCTCGCCGTCACGGATGCATCGGCCGCCGCTCCGATGTTCACCGGGTTGATGCCGCCGATCTGCTGGACGGCGAACATATCCCGGAAATTGTCGCCCGCCATCCAACCATTGAACCCCAACTGGCGCGTGGCCGAGCGATTGACCTCGGCGACCGTGCAGCGCAACAGGACTTGATCCACGCCGGCCACAACCATGTGGTTGATCACCCGGTTCGAGTACACGCCGGCAACCTCCACGATTCGCTCGGCGGCGTCGATGTCCGGCACACTGCCGGTCAGCACCACCGAATCGAGCAGGGCCATCACCTCGACCCGGGCGCGCGGAATTATCGCCTGAATGCTGGCCCGCAGCCGCTCCAGGTCCAGGTCCACGCTCACCGTGAAGCTCTGGCGTACGTCGCCGTCCACCGCCACGATCAGTTGAGTAGTGCCATACGACTTGCCGCTGATCAGCAATTGCCGCGGCGTCGTGGGCTGGACGTCGGCGATATCGGGATTGGCAATCCGCACCTCACGTACCGGGACGTTGAAGTCCACCAGAACGCCCCGGTTGACCGGGACCGAGATCAGTTGTCCGGTGGCCTGCGCCTCGCGTACCGTGATCCGCACATCGGACGTGGGCTCGAGACCCACCGCCAGTTCCTGTGCTTGCGCCACCCCGGCTAGCGATGCGACGGCCATAAGTGTAGCCAGCCCCGCGCGCAGTGTGCGCCGGAGGCTGCGATTGTCGGCGATAGTGAGTTGTGGGTTCATTCGCTGGGCTCCTCTGGCTCCATTTCGCTCCCCGAGGCAGGATAGGTCGCAGCAGCACGTGGGCGACGCTCCGTGCGCTGCCCGCCTACCGATCCCCGACCCGAGTTCCGATCACCATTCTCCGCCGAGTCTCGGGACAACTCCGTCAACTCAGCCGCGCTCATCCGTTCGTTCGACGTACTGTTCTTGAATCCGACACGCTCCGCGTCATTGCCGCGATAGACGGTTATCACCCACGGCAGGGCGACTTCCGGGGCGGCCGCCACTACGGTCGGCTGCCCAGCAAACAGACCCTCCAAGAAACCAGCGAGCCCCGGGCCCTCGTTGTCCGTGCTACTGTGGACCCCGCCCGTGAGTTCGAAGTCACTAATCATGCTCTCGTCGTTGACGTCTTCCAGGTCCATCTCGCCGCGCAGACTGAGCTTGATCTTGCCCTTCTGCTCAGCCAGGTGGAGCGTCTTGACCTGGTCTGGCTTGACGAACAGCGTGACGGCCCGCACGGTCCGAGCCAGGTTCTTGCCCTCCTCTTCCTCACCAGAACTCGGGCTGACGCGCTGGCCGACAGCCGCTACTTCAGCATTCTCGATGATCGTCTTGGCAATCGTCTCCTGGCGATCGTCGCGCCGTACCTTGAACGACCCGATCACGTCCACGAAAGCGCCGGGCTCGAGGTGATAGTCAACGCCGGAGCTGGCATCGATCTTAACCGCCACCGCCCGATAGCCTTCGGGGACATGAATGCCCGCCTTGGTACCCGGCGGAGCCAACATGGTCTCCATGATCGGCAACCCAGCGGGGGACACCAGCCGGGGTACGCGGCCCACCAACTCCTCTTGATCCTCGAACACCCCTTCCGGCAATGAACCGGACGGATACGGCATCGCCGTGAGCATCTCCGCAGTTATCTCGGTGCCACGCGGGATGTCGGACAAGGCGGCCCAGACTTGGGTCTTGGCCACCGGCTGCTGGGCCCCGCGGGCCGTCCTCACTGTGTCGATGCCCACCTTGAGCGCCAGCCCGCCTATTCCCAGGCCGGCCACAAGTGGTATCAGAGCTTTGACGTTCATTTCACCTACGTCCTCACGCGGCGTCGCGGGCGCGCATCCGGGCCGCCGAAGCAACGGCGGCCTGTGACAGTTTCAGAGCGGCGCGCCTCTCCGCGCCGCCCATCGCCGCTTCCATCGCCTCCGGCGGCCCCCCAACTCACGCCTTGTGGTCAGTCGAGCCCTTCCTTGCGCATCGACGAGACGGCTCCAAGAGTCCAATCGGTGGATCCGAAGTAGCCTCCGACCAGCGTGACTTCGCCGTACGGGATCGTGACGCGCACCGTCTCGGTCGGGACGTCAGGCGTGGAGCGCGTGGTCTCGATCTCGTAGCCCTCGAGACCCAGCGGATCGAGATACTCCTGTACGCGCTCTTCGATCTCCGAGGTCGTGGAACCCGGCAGGGCAGCCGTTCGCGCTGCCTCGCGGGTTGCCGTTACCAAGGCTTGCCGCACAGTCGAGATCCAGCCGTACTCCACGATGCCGAACAGCATCGTCAGCAGAATGGGCGCAATAATGGCCATCTCGACCGCTGCCGCGGCCCTCCTGCTCTTGCACTTCTTGTTTAAGAATCGCTTCATCCCAACCAGCCTCCGAAGTAGTAAGTCGACAACACCGCGATGGTGCCCGCGGTCAACGGCACTCCGTACGGAAGAAGCTGGCTCGTGTCACCGAAAGTCTTGGCCCCGCCAAACTCGCCGAAGGCGGTTTCCAGGCGTTTCATCTTCGTTAGAATGGTCTGCGCGTTAGTTAATGCGTGTACCGTCCGCCCGCTCGTGTAGATCATGATGCAGGCGGTGATCCCTCCGAGAACCGCGCCGACCGCGAACCCCAGCAGAGTCAGCCAGGGCCCCAGCCAACAGCCGATAGCCGCCATCAGCTTGACGTCCCCGGCACCCATCCCATGCATGAGCCAAGGCACGATAAGAACGCCGAATCCGACCGCCAGGCCCAGCAGGCCCCAACCCACACCCCCCGTACCCGTCTGATACCAGCCGAAGAAGATCCCCTGGAACAGGAGACCAGTCGCCGCCAGGGCTCCGTTGAGCCAGTTCGGCACACGATGCTGAGCGTAATCGATCCACGAGGCATACAAGATGCCGGGAACGAGAACGGCTAACGTTACTTCCCAGTATCCGAAGTTCATTTGCGTCCCTAGCCTCGATTCCAGGTCGCCTCACAACCGTCACAGCGCGGCTTGCGAAAAGGTGTCACCTCTAACATCGGACGTTCCGAGGGCTGAGGCGAGAATGACGGGCGGCGGCATCCGCCAGTACGGAGCCGCCGCCCGATAGCCTTCTGCCGAGACGGCCACGCCGTCGCTGACTAGTAGCCGGTTTCGGTATTCAGATCACCGGCCATACCCGTGAAGATGGCCTGCAACTGATCCGACAGCACCGTAATTGCCGCCATGCAGGCAATAATAATCAGCGCCAACATCACCGCGTACTCGGTTGCGGTAGGACCGTCCTCGTTAACGAGGAATGCTTTCATTCGAGAAACCAACGCCTTCATCTATGTTCCTTCCATTTCTTGTTTACCGACCCGGGAGTTGCCCGGGCCATTGCTTCTCCCTCGCATCCGTGCAACCTGTGACGCAACGTGCGTCTTCCTCTCCGGACCGCACGGCAACCACGCCGTACCGCCTTGTGCCCTCTTGAAACACCCGTCGTGTCCCACGACCCACGGTGCTGCCGATGGGCCGGCCGCATCGCCGGGCTGCCCGGTTAGCGACATATCAGAGTTTGCAAAACGAAACCCGCGACATGCAAACGAAGTCGCAAAAATTGCCGACTTTTTCGTGCGCGGTCACGGGTGGGGTGGTGAGATTCGACTCAAGTGGCTTGTACACAATAGCTTAGAATTGCCACTGTGCTTCAGTTCCCGGCCTCTACTGCCTGACGCATTTCCGCTAGCGGTGTTTGGACGCCATGCCAACGTTCGAATTGCTCAGCGGCCTGTCCGATAAACATCTCCAACCCGCCCACGATCTGACAGCCTTGCCGCGCTGCGTCCCGCAACAACCGCGTGCGAGCCGGGCGGTAGATCGTGTCGAAGACCAACGTCCGTGGTCGCAAACCGGCGGCTGGCATGGGGGTGTCGGCCACTGCCGGCCAGAGCCCGACGGAAGTACAGTTGATTAGTGCCTCGCCGGCCCCGTGTTGGCGTTGATCCCAAGGTTGCCAGGCGCAGCTCAGTTGCCGTGCCAACGATTCGCCGCGCTGGGGCGAACGGTTGTAGATGGTGACTTCGCAATTCAGTTCGAGCAGCGCCGCCACGACGGCTCGGGCGACGCCTCCGGCCCCCAGTACATCCACGCGCCGGCCTTGTAGTCCGTCGCCGTCGAATTGAGGCGCCGTTCTCAAAGCCGCCAGTGCGCCCAGCCCGTCGGTGTTATGCCCCTCCCAGGTGCCGTTCGCCAGGCGTGTCAGCGTGTTCACGGCCCCGCAGCCTCGCGCCGTCGGAGTCACGACGTATTGGTGTTCGTCGAGCCAGCGCAAAGCGTGCTCTTTGTGCGGCAACGTCACGCTGAGGCCGCCGACATCCAGGTCGGGCTCGTCGGTC